>JBEKWZ010000030.1:0-11211 GCA_049512555.1 Candidatus Sulfotelmatobacter sp.
AAGAGCTCATGCCGGAAGTCGAAAAGGAGTACCGCACCGCGCGCTACCGGATTTTTGCTGGACACTCCTACGGCGGACTCTTGGCCATTCACATTCTCATCACCCGCCCCGACATGTTCGACGCATATATCGCGGTCAGTCCCAGCTTGCAATGGGACGACCTGCGCACCGTGCGCCAAGCCAAGGAGTTCTTTGCGGCACACGCCGAACTCGATAAGAGGCTCTTCTTCTCCCTGGCCAACGAAGGCGACACGCCCAACCCCATGGGCGACGGCTTCGAACAGTTCCAGAAAATCCTGAAGGCCCGATCGCCAAAAGACTTTCGCTGGGACTCGGCACGCTACCACGACGAAGACCACGGTTCCACAGTGCTGCGCGCCCACTATGCCGGCTTACGCACGGTTTTCGCCGACTGGCAATTCCAGCGCGATCCTACCGGACTGCCTGTCGGTGGCCTCGATGGGTTGGAGAAGCATTACCGCGAACTATCCCAGCGGTACGGCTACCCGGTGCCAGTGCCCGAGAGCCTGCTCAACGATTTCGGCTACGCACTCATGGGGAGAAAGAGGGTTGACGAAGCCGTCGCCATCTTTCGTCGCAACGTCGAACTCTATCCCGCCTCCGCCAATGTCTACGATAGCCTCGGCGAGGCCTACGAGAACTCAGGCAAGCTCGACTTGGCGGCGGAAAATTTTCAGAAAGCGATCGACATCGGTACAACCGCCGCTGACCCGCGCCTCGACGCCTACAACGATCATCTGAAGCGTGTGACCGCCGCGAAAGCCGCAAAGAAAAAGTGATTCGCGGGACAACGCTGGAATTGGGTTCTCGTGGTTGTGTTCTCCGCCCGGACTGTCAGCCACACATGCACGAGAGCTTAAAATAACGAGTGGACAGCTTAAGCCGCATGGCGATACCCATCCGCGAGATCGCAGCATCTGTGAAACGCGCCGCCGAAGAGGCTGGCTTTGATCTCGCTGGCATCGCGCCCGCCGCCGATGCGTCCGAACTCGAACATTTCCCTGAATGGATCGCCGCGGGCCATGCTGGCGAAATGAAATACCTGGAAGCCCGCGATGATAGTGGCGACCTCAAGCGCGCCTCCCTCGCGCGAGTCGCGCCCTGGGCACGAAGCGTGATCGTCTGCGCCATTAACTACAACACAGCGAATCCCTACTCAACCGAAGTCCACGACCCGGATCGCGGATGGATCTCGCGCTACGCCTGGAGCCGCGAAGATTATCACGACGCCGTACTCCGACGTCTGAAACAGGTAGAAGCCGCTCTACACCAAACTGTGGAGGCCGGGCTCGTGTGGGGCGGGCACTCCTGCCCGCCAACTCTTACCACGCGCACATATGTTGACACCGGCCCCATCGTCGAGCGCGTTTTCGCCAAATATGCCGGCGTCGGCTGGATCGGCAAGAACACCTGCATCATCAACCAGAAAAAAGGCTCGTGGCTTTTCCTGGGAGTAATCCTCACCTCGCTCGAACTCGCGCCCGATCTGCCAGCTCCCGACCGCTGCGGCAGCTGCACCCGCTGCATCGAAGCCTGCCCGACCGAAGCAATTCTGGCGCCCTACCAACTCGATTCCAATAAGTGCATTTCGTATCTCACCATCGAAAAGCGCGGATCGATTCCCGAGGACCTTCGCGCCGGCATGGGCCGCCACGTCTTCGGCTGCGACATTTGTCAGGACGTCTGTCCGTGGAACCGTAAAGCCCCAGCCTCGACCGCGTATGAATTCGAGCCCCGCCCCGGCCTGGTGAACCCAGCCCTCGCCTGGCTCGCCGAAATGTCCACGGAAGAATTCCGCGACGCCTTCCGCGGATCGCCCATTCGCCGCGCCAAACGTTCCGGCCTGCGCCGCAACGCCGTCATCGCCATGGGCAACAGCGGCAACCGCGAGTTCCTTCCCCTCCTCGACCAACTGGCCGCCGACGAAGACTTCTCCGTCGCCGACACCGCCCGCTGGGCCAAGGCACGTTTGCTAGGATCCGCGGAATAGCCTGTGCTGCCTGCCCCGGCCCTGTCAGCCCACGTTCTTATGTTCGCTTTAGGTTCGCTTTTTCTAGGATGGTCTTCGGCGTGCTTCTTTGCCCTCCCGTGATTTGCTTTGTGCGATTCCCGGCAACTATTCTTCGTCCAACGGGTTCTTAATTAGGGCAGGTTCGACTTCGCCGTCTGGGGTGATCATGTTGCCACGCCACATCCAACCAATGCGGCGCGCCTTCGTCCGGTTAGTGCTCATCGTGCTGGCCTGCACCTCTCTAGCGTGCGCCTCCGCGACCCTTCTTCTCGAAGAACCTTACGGCAAACTGGGATTCTTTACCGCGACCGGTCACGCCGCCGTTTATCTTTCCGGCGTGTGTGCCGACACTCCCGTCCACCTGCGTCCCTGCGTTGCGGGGGAAACTGGTGTCGTCCTCAGCCGCTACGATGGCGTCGGTGGATACGACTGGGTCGCCATTCCTCTGGTCCCCTATCTCTACGCAGTCAAGCGCACCGAAGATGTGCCGCTGTTTGCCGACGCGAAAATGACGGCCTTCCTGCGCGACCGTTACCGCCGCAGATATCTGGAAGACATCGCGCCCGATACAAAAGATGGCGAAACTCCCGGAGGGAACTGGTACGAACTTGTCGGGTCTTCCTACGATCGCACCATCTACGGTTTCGAGATTGAAACCACGCCGGAACAAGACGCGGCCCTGATCCGCAAATTAAACTCGTCGCCGAACCAGTCTCATTTCCATTTGGCGTCGCGCAACTGCGCCGATTTCGCCAAGGATGTTCTCAACTTCTACTATCCAAAATCCCTTCACCGCAGCTTGATCGCGGATGTCGGCATGACCACGCCGAAACAGATGGCAAAGTTGCTCATCCGCTTCAGTGATCGTCATCCTGAGGTCCAGTTTTCCCGGCTCATCATCTCGCAAGTGCCCGGCAGCATGCCTCGTAGTTCGACGGTGCGGGGAGTGGTCGATTCCTTCTTCCGCTCGAAAAAGTACATCGTGCCCAGCGTTGTCTTCAGTCCAATCTTTGCGGGATGCGTGGCCGCGCTCTACGTGGGAACGGGTGCAAGCCACTTCGAGCCGGCCACCAACGCCGATGTTCTGGTCGCGGGCCGCGACCCTGAGCGGCCGCTCGATCGCGAAGACCGCCGCTCCTACCAGCAGCAGCTGAAACACTTTCTGGCCGATGCTTATCCGCGCAAGCCCGAACGAAATATCGACAAGATGTGGGCGAAGCTGCAATCCACAGCGAAGGCTGGTGTCGATGAACAGGGCAGCCCCGTTCTTGAGCTGCAGGTCGGAACAAGTTTCGTTCAGGTCGGCGTATCTGCTGACAACGTCTTGAGCGGCAGCGCCCCTCCGCAACTGGTGCGTCAGCTCCTCGAAGCCCGGCTTCAGTCGGAATTGCGGCGCCGTTCGGCGCGCGAAATCTCCGAGACCGAAGTCGCGCGCGACTGGAGCCTCCTGCAGAAAACCATGCCTGAAAATGATCCTCCGCTCTTAGCTCGCACCACGCAGCAGCTCGAGAATGTCCGCGGCAATCGACCCTGAGAAATTCTCAGACCCCAGGTGGCGAACTGTCAGGGTTTCCACGTGTGCACTGCAAAGTTGAAAAAAGCCGCGTCATTCGACGCGGCCTCCTTTGTCGATGGGGCTTACTGCTGGTCTTGCGGGGGCTGCCGTTGGGGTGGCGGGCCCTGACCCGGAACAGGCGGTTGCCCAGGAGTTTGCTGCTGCTGAAACTGCAATTGCCGCTGCTGCATCTCCTGCAATAATTCTTGCGGCGTCTTTACTCCAGGCTGCGGCTGCTCCGGAGGCTGCGCAGCTTGTTGTTGTTGCTGTTGTTGTTCCGCTTCCGCCTCTGCTGCGGCCTGGTCGGCGGCATCGTCCGTGTTGTCGTCCGCCGCTTGCGCTTCGGCTTCCGGTGTCGTCTGCAGCCTGGCATTCGGCGGCATGTTCCCAGGTTGTCTTTGTTCCGCGAATGACGCGTCATTCGCGGGATTCGGGTTGTCCGGCCCAGTCTTTACCACCAGCACCACGCGGGTCAGTACCCCGTCGTTCGCCGGTGCCCCCAGCAACACATAATTGAACCGCGACCCATTCAGCAGTTCAGCCATCACTTCCCGCGCCGGCCCCGGCCCCAGATGAGTGACCACTCGCTCCGGCGCTGCGGGCACTTCGATCTCTGCCCCAGTCTGTTTGCGCACAGCTCGCAGAATGTCGCCCAAGGTTGAGTTCGGCGCCACAATGGTTAGCTGGTCGTTCTGATAACTCACTTGCGGCGGCACCGGCGCCATCGAATCCAGCGGAATCGGCTGCACCGGCCCGGTCGGCCCGGATGGCAAGGGAGGCAGCGGCGCCGGAGGCTTCTTCGTCTTGTGGTGGGTCTGCGTGGCCGCATCCGTCGCGTTCGCGGTTCCCAGGCACAGAGCGGCGGCACACACCAGCACCACACCCGCCTTCTTGAGCTTCCATCCGGTGCTCATCACTACTCCTCCAGCCATCTTCGGGGACACCGCCAGAACGCCGTTACCGCAATTTTACCATCGCTGCCGGTTTTCGAAGGCGGGCATTCACTTGCCACACATGGAACGTCTTCAGACTACTCTCTTGCACCTCCGTCCGGCTATGGCACGAACCGGGAACCACCAAGTCGATTACAGTCAACCATTTCCGGGGATTTAAAATCTTAACGGTGCGTGGCTGTTACCGGCGTAAACTGGGCCACAGACGTTCCCGGTCTATGAAAGCAAAAGTGGAATCCTGCAATAAGTCGGCATCCTACAGGCCAGTTGCAGTCTTCTGCATGGCCTTATGCGCGTTGTTTTTTTCGGCCATCAACGCCAGCGCGCAGAGCTGTCAAACTTCCACTGAAATCGAGGATGCTCCGCTCGCTGCCATCACCCGCGCGGGCCAGCGGTATTTCGACATGGCTGCCAAGGCCGACGTCGCATCCCTCCGGCAGAACTCCATGCCCGGCCTCGCATCCGATTTCTCAGGGATCGAGACCACCATCAAGGACCACCAGCAGGATCTCGCCTCCGCTCAGGCTACCGTGAAGTCTGTTTTCCTGCTCGAAACTGCTGGCTCGGCTCCCACTCCTCACGCCGAGTTCTTCTGCGGAGTTTTCGGCAAGAACGGCCAGACCGCCAGCAGCGCCGTCTTTGAACTCGACAATCTCCTTGCAGGCAAATACGCGGTGGTTTTGCTGGACGCGACATCGCCCAAGGGACGGACTATGTTTTCCCTGATTCTCGAGCAGGCGGGAACTGACTGGAAATTAGGCGGCCTCTACCTCAAGCCCGCTCTCGTCGCAGGACACGACAGCGACTGGTTCGCCGCCCGCGCCCGAGAGTTCCAAACCAAGGGCCAACTGCACAATGCGTGCTTCTATTACGTGGAAGCGACTAGCCTCGTCTCGCCATTGCCCTTCATGGCCACGAAGGCCACCGACAAGCTTTCTGACGAATCCCAAAACCAGCGCCCCCCCGACATCCCCACCGACGGAAAACCAGCGGACCTGGCGTCCGCGCCCACTACCTATAAACTCACCGCGATTTTTCCTCAGGCGGTAGGCGATGACCTGGACTTGATCGTGAAATATCAGGCTGCCGATATCTCGAACACCAACCAGGCCTACCAGAACAACGTCGCCGTCATCAAAGCACTGGTCGCAAAGTATCCGGAACTCCGGGATGCCTTCGCCGGTGTGGTTGCCCGTGCAGTCGATCCGAGCGGCCGTGACTACGGCACACTGCTGGCGATAAAGGACATCAAGTGAGGAATGAGTGGACTGTTCTGCGGCAAGCGAGCACACAGTTCGCCCCGGTCAGCCGCGAAGCGGCGGAAGAATGCAGCCCACGGCGCAAGCCGTGGGTGGCGCGTGGGAGACGAGCAAGCCCCGAAGGGGGCGAAAGAACGGCTCCGATCACGCACGCCCTGAAGACCCTCTGAAACGCGGAGCCGAACTAAGCTCGAACGTCCTCCAATAGGCACTCTTTCGGATCCTTGTCGTCGCGCAGTCCCAGGAACACAGCAGCGCGCAGCTTCGGCCCGCTGCCTTCGTTCGTCCCGCCCGTCCACTCCGCGAATTCAATCTCGGCCACCAACTCCGGCTTGACCCAAAACACTTTGCGCAGCGCCTCGACCTCGCCGAAGAACGGATTCTTCTTCGTCTCCATCTTCTGCAACACTTTCCAAAGCTCGTCCAGCAATTTCTGATCGAACCCGCTCCCCACCTGCCCCACGTGAATCAATCGCCCCTTCTTGTCGTAGAGACCCAGCACCAGCGATCCGAAGTGCGCGCGGCTGCCTTCAGGCTCGGTGTAGCCGCCGATGACGCACTCCATCCGGCGCCGAATCTTGATCTTGAGCCACTCGCGGCTGCGGCGCTCTTCGTAGAAACTGGCGCGCTTCTTGCCGACAATCCCTTCCAGTCCTTTCTTCTGCGCCATTTCAAACAGCGCCTTCCCGTGTTCCTCGTAATGATCGGAAAAGCGCGCGACGTCGCCCGTCACCACCAGTTCCGCCAACTTGCGCTTGCGCTCCTCCAGCGGCACACGCCGCCAGTCGTAGCCGTCGAGATATAACAAATCGAATGCGTAGTACAGCACTGGAACATCAGCGTTCGCAGCGGCACGCTTTCCGCCCGGACGAAATCCCGTCCGCTGCTGCATCAGACTGAATGACGCCTTTCCGTCTTCGTCGAGCGCTACCACTTCACCATCCAGAATCGCGGTCTTAGCCTTGACGAAACGCGGCAGATCAACCAACTCCGGATAGCGCGGGGTCAGATCATTCTGATTCCGCGACACCAGCCGGGCTTTCCCGTCCGAGATAAATGCGATCGCGCGATATCCATCCCACTTGATCTCAAACAACCACTCCGCCCCGTCAAACGGTTTCTCCACGGACTCCGCCAGCATAGGATGAATCGTCGCCGGCATAGCCCGCTTCACAGGACCTCCCAAAGCTTGAGCCACAGGAGGCATAGATGCCGCAGACGATTCCTTCTCTGTCGTCCTATCGGGCGTTCTACTGGCCTTCGCGTTTTTCTTTCTTCCTCGGTTTACCTCTGTGGTCTCTGTGGTTAACTTTTGGAGTTTTTTTTTCTGATCGAGCTTCGCCACCGCATCGGCCAGCCACGCAGCCTTGAGCTTCCCTCGCCCCGCAGGACGGCTCTTCCACTCCGCCGATCCCGCGTCGCCCGCAACCTGTTCGAGCGTCCGCCCGGTGAGCACGGACGTGTCGATGGACGCGATGTCGTATCCCTCGACCACGTGATCATCATGCTTTTTGATCATCAGCCACTCGTTGCCCTTGCTCCCCGGACGCCGCCCGCGCATCTTGATCAGCGCGAAATCTCCTTTCAATCGCTTCCCGTTCAAGCGAAATTTCAGATCTCCCTTGGCCAGCATCGCCGCCGCTTCCGCCTCCGTGCCCGGCACATACTTTCCGTTCACCGCGACCGGCGAGAGCGGCTGCCACGTGCCCACATCCCAAACGATCACGGTCCCAGCGCCGTAATTGTTCTCCGGAATGTTCCCCTCAAAATCGAAATAAGAAACCGGATGATCCTCCACCTGCATCGCCAGTCGCTTGTCCGCCGGATCGAGCGACGGCCCCTTCGGCACCGCCCACGACTTCAGCACACCTTCCATCTCCAGCCGAAAATCATAGTGCAGCCGCGTCGCATCGTGCATCTGCACGACAAACCGGTTCCCGCCCTTCGTTTCCACTTTCGGCGGAGGCTCCGGCGTCTCTTCAAACCGCCGCTTCCGTTTATATTCTTCAAGCGCCATGGGGACCCATTTTAACCACGGAGACACAGAGTCACGGAGAAAAACAGAATCACGAAAGCAGAATCACAGAAAGAGAGAAAATTGTCATCCCGACTTGTGAATTGTCATCCCGACCGGAGTTTCCCTTCCCAAAGGGAAGGGAAGCGGAGTGGAGGGACCTGCTGTTTTCCAACAGCGCCGCAGCATTCACCCTGCGATAGAATCCTTGCTCGATGAACCGCGAGTTCCCCGAAACCCCGCTGGTCGGCGTCGGCGCCATCATCATCGAGGATTCCCGCGTCCTCCTTGTCAAGCGCGCTCACCCGCCGCTCCAGGCCCAGTGGTCCATCCCCGGCGGCGTCCTCGAAGTCGGAGAACTCGTCCGCGAAGCCGCCATCCGCGAGGCCCGCGAAGAAACCGGACTCATCGTCGCCCCCGCCGACCTGCTCGGCGTCTACGACCGCGTCCTGCGCAACCTAGAACAACGCGTGCAGTATCACTACGTATTGATTGATTTTCTCTGCCGCAAGGTTGGCGGCGAACTTGCAGCCGCCAGCGACGCCGCCGAAGTCCGCTGGTTCACGCGCGAAGAATTACTCGCGCTGAAACTGGCAGAAGACACGCAGGACGTGATTCGCAAAGGATTCGGCAAATTGCGGAGCTAGCGCGATCGGTAATCCGACTACGCCAGTTTGTTCGCGCGGCGCCTGCTAAGTCGATGGGTCCGGATCGCCAGAGGCGGCATCCTCAGGGGGGGCGAACTCAGAAACATTCTCATCGAGGATTCGATTCGTGGCCTCCGCATTTTCTGCGTCCACGCGCAACTTGATTCCCCCGGTCACATTGATCCAGTAAAGCCGTCCCATGTTTTCGTCGAACAGAAACGACTCGATTCCTTCCGAGTCCAGTAGCCCCTTGGCCAGTTCGGCTTCCGCCAGATTCCCAAAGGTCCTCACCGTAACCAGATCGCGAAACTCGGCGCTATCCTCCCCTGCGGCAGATATGTCGTCCAGTTGTCCGATGTAGAGTCCTCTCTTCGACAGCTCCGCTCTTAGAGCCTCGCGGGCAACTTCCGTGAGCGCGGGCCCCTGGCTTGCAACATTCTCCAGTTCCTCGTCGCTTTGCCCAGCATATTCGCTGGCTAGTCTTATTCGTTCTTGTTCAGGATCAATTTGCGCCATGGCAGGGATCATACTCCAGGTTTACAGGCTCCAGGTTCACTCGCCACAGGTTCACTCGTGGGCAGCCATATCCGTGAAGATCCGTGGCGGAAGGTTTTGCCCCACAAATAGAACGGCCCGCCAGCACTTGTCTGTGAAAACAAGGCCTGCGGGCCGCCCGGTGGACTGTTTGGGATTGACCAAGAGGTGGTCACTCTAACGTGGCCTCTACGGCAACTCCGGGTTCGTCTCAGCGACGATTCCTGACCGACCTGCGCCAGGCGGAATTGAATCCTTACTTCACCGGTAGTGTGCGGGCTGTAGCTTCCGGCGTAGCGGGCAGGAGTGCCCGCTCCACACAAAAACCCCGCTTAGAGCAACCGCTCTAAGTCTCAGCCACCTCACCTGGTCTTTGAGTACCCCAACTACTGCCTTCAGAACTTGTCATCCGACCACCTCCTTTCCGGTGTATTCGCACATTAGTATGAAAACGCCCTGTGCGTCAACCGGCACGAAAGTGGGTATCGGAGATAGCAACAGACAAGTGTGAGTCGCATTAGCGATTGGCAAGAGTGGCAATTTCGCCCAGTCCTAGCAGATTGGCATCTGCCGTTACCAGCGTAAGATCGAGCACCTTGGCGGTGGCTGCCAGGAAACGGTCGGCTGGATCGCGCTGTGGCAGAGGCAACTGACGAGAGACTGTCACAATTTCATGAGTGAGGGGAGCTTCGCGAAAGGATCTCGTTGCGTCGGCAACCCACTCACGCAAGTCGTCATGGAGGTGCAATCGTCCCTTTGCGTGCAGAATCAACGCCTCCCATGTGCTGATCGGCGAGAGCCACAATTCGTTTCCCGGGTTTTGCAACTCGAACCGGGTTTTCTTGCCGAGATGGCCGGCATCATCGAGACTCCAAAGCCAGATGTGAGTATCGAGCAGAAGTCTCAATCGCGCAGTACCTCCCAGTCGCTTTCGTCACTGGCCGGGGACACGATGTCTCCCAGAATTTCCATCCGGCCCTTCATCGAACCGATCCAATCCCGGTTGTTGGCCGGCGCGGGAGGAGCGACCTCCGCGATAGGACGCCCACGACGAGTCACCCGGATCGGCTGCTTGGTTTTCTGCACCTCATCGAGGATTGCCAAACACTTCGCTTTGAACTCCGAGATAGCTATTTCTTTCATGACCTATACAGTAGATCATAGTCCATTAAACTAGTCAATTAACTACGGCAACCCGAACGCATACACCGCGCTGCCCGCCGCGATCGCCACATATTCCTTCCCATCGACCGCAAACGCCATCGGCGCCGCGTAGACTGCACCCCCCATCTGGAAGTGCCACATCGGTTTGCCCGACGCCGCCTCGAAGGCAATAAAGTTTCCTTCCGCATCGCCGCTGAACACCAGTCCGCCCGCCGTCGACAGCACTCCCGACCATGTTGGCGACGTGTGCTCGAACTTCCACTTGACCTGCCCCGTTGCAGGATCGATCGCCTTCAGGAATCCGCGATACGGCTCTGCCTCCTCCGAAGGAAAATACGCGCTCCCGTAGAACGCGTGCCCCGCCTCATAGGGCTGCGGAGCCGTGCTGAAAATGTCGCACTGATCGCGCGCCGTCACGTAGAACAGTGCGGTCTGCGGATCGTAGGTCGGAGCCATGAAGTTCGTCGTCCCCAACGCTCCCGGACACACCGTATGCCCTTCGAGTGTCGGCGAAGCATTCTGATTTGCCACCGGCCGTCCTTCCGCGTCTTTCGCATCGCTCCACGTGGTTTTGCCATACGCATTCGCCGACAGGAGCTTGCCCGTGGTACGGTCGAGCACATAAAAGTATCCGTTGCGGTTCGCCTGCGCGATCAGATGTTTGCCGCCCGCTTCGATCTTCGAGTCGACGCCGGGCATATCAATAATGACTGGAACCTGCGTTGCGTCCCAGTCATGCTCGTCGTGCTTGGTGAACTGAAAATACCAGTTCATCTTGCCGCTATCGGCATTCAGAGCCAGCAGGGAATTGCTGTATAGGTTATCGCCCGCCCGCCCTTCGCCGCGATTCGACGGCGCCGGATTCCCCGTCGGCCAGAAAATCTGATTCGTCACGGCATCATACGTTCCCGTATTCCACGCCGGCGCGCCGCCTACTTTCCAGGAATCGCCTTCCCACGTCTCGTGCCCCGGCTCGCCCGGCCCCGGCACGGTATAGAACCGCCACTTCCGCTCCCCGGTGTCGGCGTCGTACGCGTCAATGAATCCGCGCAC
>JBEKWZ010000031.1:0-12002 GCA_049512555.1 Candidatus Sulfotelmatobacter sp.
CGGTCTCGTCGATGTGATCGGCGGCACCGAAGAGACGACGACCGGCGTCATCCGCTTGCGCGCGATGTCTAAAGAAGGAGTGCTGAAGTTTCCCATCGTCGCCGTTAATGACGCCGACACGAAACACCTGTTCGATAACCGTTACGGGACCGGGCAGTCGACGATCGACGGCATCGTCCGTGCCACTAATTTCCTACTGGCCGGTTCGAAGTTCGTGGTCGCCGGGTACGGCTGGTGCGGCCGCGGACTCGCTTCCCGCGCGCGCGGCGCCGGAGCCGAAGTCATCGTCACTGAAATCGATCCCACGAAAGCGCTGGAGGCCGTCATGGACGGCTTCCGCGTCATGTCGATGAGCGAGGCCGCCAAACTCGGCGACGTGTTCTGCACCGTCACCGGCAACAAGAGTGTGCTGACCAAAGATCACTTCGCGCTGATGAAAGACGGAGCGATCATTTCCAACTCCGGCCACTTCAACGTCGAAATCGACATCCCCGCGCTCGAGAACATGTCGTCCTCTAAGCGCACCACGCGAACGTTCGTCGAAGAGTATTCCTTAAAAGACGGACGCAAGATCAACCTGCTGGGCGAAGGCCGCCTCATCAACCTGGCGGCCGCCGAAGGCCATCCCGCGTCAGTCATGGATATGTCCTTCGCCGACCAGGCTCTCTCCGTCGAATACATGGTGAAGAACCACAAGAAGCTGGAGAAGACGGTCTACAAAGTCCCCGACGAGCTCGACAAGCGCGTCGCCAAGCTGAAGCTCGAGTCGATGAGCATCAAAATCGACAAGCTGACGCCCGAGCAGGAAGAATACCTGGCAGGCTGGAACGAAGGAACATAGAAGGGGTGGAAGAGCGGCGCTTCAGCGCCGCGCAAAGATCGAGAATTAGAGGAACCGGGTGCCCCATTTCTCGTGCGTTTTGTGCGCGAGAAGTGGGGCTTTTGATTTAGCAGGACTGGCCTCAGCCCTTCGTCAAGTGATGGCCCGGCGGAAGCCGTTCTGGTTGCTTTTCGAAGTTGGTTGCGTCGGCCGCGAGCTTGGCTTTGCGCCATACGCTGGCAACGGCCATGGTCCAGAACGGAACAAGATCGACTCCGGGCAGAAGCTTGGCGAAAAACGAGGGCAGAAATTCCCAGTGCCAGCCCAGCAGATGGATCATCGCCGCTCCGACGCCGAGGTCGAGAAGATCTTCCGCGGGAGACAGCGCGCCCTCCACGAACAACGGGAATACGAAAATCTGTAGCGCGTCGGCGGCGATGGCCAGCGCCATGGCGGTGACAAACTGCGGACCCGGTGAAATGGTGATGGAGTCGTCGTCCTTCATGGCCTGCACCAGTTTTTATTCTACGCCACGCAGCCCACAGCCTGTTTTGATTTTGGTCGAGACAACCGTCACGCTTTATGGCGTCTTCTCCCAGGCTCGCGCCCGCGGCCACCAGCGGCGCACGTTGTGGCAATACTGTTCGTAGTCAGCCCCAAACTTGCCGCGCAGCGTGGGCTCTTCATAGAACATCACGAAGAGATGCACGCCGAGCGCAACCGCGGCCACAGCAGCGATCATGGCCGGATTGGGATGTCCGAACACGGTCCACAGGCCGATCCAGCCGGCCGCGAATCCAAAGTACATGGGATTGCGCACGAAGCGGTAGAAGCCCACGACCACCAGTCGCTGCGGCGGAGCGATGGGAGCCGGCGTCCCGTGGCCGGTCCAGCCAAAGTCCCAGACACAGCGCAGGGCGACGGCAAATCCCAACACAGAAGGCAGAGCGGCCAGCCAGCGCCAGCGCGCCGCGCCCGCCATTTCCACCGAGAAACCGAGCCACTGCGGCAGCAGCCAGAACCACAGCGCAAAGAACGCCCCGCCTACCAGCAGCGAGGCTAGGGCGGTCGGCCAGCGTCCGCCGTTCGCGTCCGGGGGAACGATGGCAGAGTCTGCATTCTTCATACACCCTCCTTTTGCGTCTCTACCAGTTATTACTGGCTGCTGCAAGGATGGTTGCAGGTTTTTTCCAGAACGGATTCTGCCCACGTTACGGTCACCGCACTAGTAGAGGCCGTCGTGCACCGAGCGCTGCACTTGATCTTCCACCGAAAACCCCTCCGGAGAAGGACGCATGAACATCGACGTCAGGGAGAACGCCTGCGCTTCAAGAGGCACGGTGAAATGGATCCTTGTCCGCATGAACTGTTCCACGAAAAGTTCGGTATAGCGCTCGACGCCAAGGACGTAAAACTGGACCGCATGGACCAGAGCGTGGAACAGGGAGCGTTCGGTGAGCACTTCGTTGAACACCACGACGTCGAGAAAGGTCACGGAATCCATGTGGGTGACTTCGGGCAGGTTGTTAAAACCCAGGGCTCGGGCTTCGGCATAAAACGAAGGCGTGGAAATCCGCTGGCCTTCGAGTTCGACGATGCGGACCTGATCGAGCAGCCTGGCTGGAAAATATGGCCACATGGCCGACTTGTGCTGATTGCCCAGTGGCAGGGCTGCGGGGAAATAGTGCGCGCGCTGCTGGCGCAAGTAAGTGTTTACGTACTGGATAGCCTTTGCGGTCTGTTCCCTGACTTGCAGCAGCGCGGCGGGCGGATCTTGCGCGGTCGGGGGAATCTTGTTTTCGAGGGGCGCGTGGAACTCATGCCGCGCACGGGCGGCTGCGCTGGAATCTTCATGCATGTACATCTCAAAACACTCCTGAAATTTGCGAAGGGAAAAACCAGGGGAGGGCCCAACTTCCAGGCCATCATACCTCAATTACGTTTACGATGTCAACGTAATATGAGCCGGGAAAACGAGAAAAGCCGCGGGGCGTTTGCGCCGCCGCGGCTGCCTTTCCTGACAGGAGGAACCTCAAAAGTGATGGGGGGAGGACTTGTAAGAAAAGGTATAACAATGTTATGTCTACAATGTCAACATATTATTGTGGCCGTACCATCCCCTCTGTGCAGAGGAGTCAACCATGCCCCGCCAGCCCGACCCCGATCTTGAAGAACGCATCCTGAAAGCCGCGCAGGTGTTGTGGAAGCGGGGAGGCGACAAGGCTCTGACCCTGCGTGCGGTCGCTAAGGCCGCCGGGACGAACACACCCGCCGTCTACCGCCGGTTCAAAGACCGCCGGGATTTGGTGAAGGGTCTACTGATGCAGACCGTGAGCCGCCTCGCGAAGAGCTTCAGCGCGGTCGAGAACATCGAAAAACTCGCCGAGACGTATGTGGAGAGTGCGCTGGCCGATCCGCACGCATATGAGCTGTTTTATACGTATGGGCACGAGCTTTCGCCTCCCAAAGGTTCGGGACGGCCGAAGCCGATCCGCGACTCTAGACCCAACTTCGCCCTGGTGGAGCGGCGGCTGGCCGAACGGCTGGGGGGACAGCCCGAGGATCACACGCAGATGGCGCTGGCATTGTGGGCGCTGATGCACGGGAACACGATGCTACTACTCTCGAAATCCATTCCCGAGGGACATGAGGAAGAGTTGCGTTCGGCATGCCGGGGGGCGGTGAAGGCGCTGCTCGATGGAGCGGCCAGTTTCCCCGAAAAAAACAACGGCAACAGTCCCAAAGATAAAACCCGGTAGCCCTTCTCGAACCGGTCAACCAACAAAAATGGTTGGCGAGAAGTGGTCAATGCCGGGGTGGCAGACCGCAACTCATCCTGAGAAAAATCTCATCTCGTTGATTCCCTGCCTTGTTGAGTTCCGCATTTCTGCCGATAAGAACTAGTGAAGGCCGTCTCGTCGAAGATCGAGCTCAGCGGCGTGGAACTCGGGGCGCTGCCAGGATTCGACACAGATGGAATGAGGACGGGAATGACGAAGGTTCTGTTGGTCGACGATAGCAAGTTTCTGAGGATCGCAACCGAGCGGGCTCTGGCGCGGGCAGGCTATGAAGTCAGCACGGCGGCCGATGGAGAGAAAGCGCTCGAGATGGCTCGAGAAAAGCATCCTGACGTAATCTTGCTGGATATGCTGCTTCCGAAAATGGCGGGCCCCGATGTGTTGAAGGCGTTGAAGAAAGATCCAGCAACGTCGGGGATTGCAGTGGTTGTACTCACGGGACTCTCGCACAAGAATGCCGCGCGCTTGCAGCAGGATGGAGCTTCTGCGTTTCTGGAAAAATCCGAGTTGGGGCTGGAAAAAGGCTGCGAGACGCTGCTGACGGAACTGGCGCGCATCGTCCAGAGATTGCATCTGGAGGCTCCGGTGGGGACTCTGGCGTTGAGCAAAGCCACCCATCAGAGCTGATCCTACCGTAACCAGTGAGATGTGACTCTTACCCGTTGAAAATCTGGCCTCAACCCGCAAAAACTCTTCTTCCCAACGGCTGCCTCCTGATCGGCTGAAAATAAATCACTTACAGGCGGGAACTCCAAACACTCCGGCGGAGTCTATGTTGAGTGAGAGGTCTCGGCTCCGCTCACAGTTTGCCGGACTTGCTTGAACTGTGCTGGGTAGCGAAATATTCAAGGCGCGGTAGGGTGGAAAATCCTATAATCAGGGGACGCCATTATGGCGGGAGCAACCACCTTGGGTGATCTGGCAAGTGCAATCGGAGCACGGTCGCAGGAAGAGGCGGCGATCGTCGCCGAGCTGAAGGCCGGCTCGGAAACGGCCTACGCCTGGCTGATCGGCGAGTTTCAGCAGCCGGTGTATGGGCTGGTGTACCGGATTGTGAATGATCCGGCGGACGCGGCCGACACGACCCAGGATGTGTTTCTGAAAGTGTTTCGCGGCATGAAGCATTTTCACGGCGGGTCAAGTTTGAAGACCTGGATCTACCGCATCGCGCTGCACGAGGCGGCAAACCGGAGACGGTGGTGGTTCCGGCATAAGGCGAAAGAGACTTCGATTGAGCCGGTGGAATCGGAAGGCCCGAGCGCATCAGAAAACGCGATGCAGGTGGCGCTGACCGATCATGCCGATTCCCCGTTTGATAACGTCGCGCATCGCGAAGTGCAGCATAGGGTGGAAGAAGAGTTGACCAAGGTGCCGGAACCCTACCGGACCACGTTGATTTTGCGCGATCTGGAAGATATGTCGTACGAAGAGATTGCCGAAGTGCTGGAGATTTCGCTGGGAACGGTGAAATCGCGGCTGACTCGCGGCCGAGACGCACTGCGGCAACGGCTTGCGCCCTACGTGCGCGAAGTTGGAAATGAACTGGGGTTGACTGCTCCGACCGAGGACAACAAAGAGGATCGGAGTTCACGGAGCCAAGTTCCGCGCAACCAGGTTCCGGTAAACCAGGTTGCAGGTGGGGGTAGAAGGGTCGAGGTGATTTCATGAAGGGCACGGTCAAGAACACGGGATTGCAGTGCCCCCAGGCGAAACGCTTGTTCTCGCCATATCTTGATGGAGTTGTGACGGGCACGGAGATGCTCGCGTTGCAGGATCACTGGTCGGAGTGCGCGGCTTGCAACCAGGAGTATCTGGCGCTGCGGCAGACGCAGCAATTGCTGGTGAGCGTAGCACGCCCCAGAGTTCCAGACGACCTGGGCCTGAAGTTGCGGCTGGCCATTTCACGGGAAACGGCTCAGGCCAAGCATGGCCGGTTCGAGGGACTGATGGTACGCATGGAAAATGCTTTCCAGGCGTTCATGGTTCCCGCCACGGCGGGCTTTTTGAGTGCGTTGGTTATTTTTGGAATCGCGATGGCCTATTTCGTGGTGCCATCGACGCTGCGCGCCGATAACGATGTGCCGCTGGTAATGGTCAATACCGCCCCGCAGTTGCAGCAGAGCGCGTTCGGCATGACCCTGGACACGATCGACGCGGATTCGCTGGTGATTGAGGCCTACGTTGACGCCAACGGCCGTGTGCAGGATTACCGGATTCTTTCCGATCCCAACGACTCGAAAGACGTGCTGCCGCAAGTAAAACGCATGTTGATTTTCACGACGTTCCGTCCCGCGCTGTCGATGGGACGCCCGACCCCGAGCCGGGCCGTGATGTCGTTCTCGAAGATCAGCGTAAGAGGGTAGCTGCTTTCAGCTTTTCTCGCTCTACTTTTCGTTTATTTTTCTTCCAAAATCTCCATTTCTCGCGAAAGACGCGAGAAATGGAGCACCCGTTTTTTCCTCAATTCAATCAGACGCTGGTTGCACAGTGCTGATAGGCGCGTTGTGCTGGTTCGGGGGCCGGATTGTCTGGTTCCGGCTGGAGCGCGGTGGCAGGCGGTTGGAACGTTGAGCTGACCACTTCGAAGGTCTTCACGTAAGGAATTCCATCCAGCAGCTCTTCTAGAGTGTGCACGGCCTCGGAATAGCCGGTCGCGTTGTAGGCCTGGGCGTTCCCCTCCTGCTCCCAGAAACTGATGGTGGCGACTTCGCTGCCATCAGGAAGGGCCAGGATAATGAGATCCAGGAAACCTTGCTGCTGGCGCAGCCAGGGAAGGATTTTGCACTCCATCAGACCCGCGAAACGACGCAGCGAGTCTGGTTTCAAGCGAACCGAGACTTTCCGAGCGAACATGATTGGACCGCCCCTCTGCCGCGTTGGGCTGGCTGCTTGCGAGGAGCCCTCCGCACGGCACTGCTTACTTAATAGTGCGTTTCGGCACACTAGCGTTACATCGAGGGAGGCCGGCCCTGCAGCGTCTCAACGCGTGGCGGCCCAATTCAAGGCGTGGTGCTGAAATTAATGGTGAATTCTCCCGTCTCATCTTTCACGGTGTAGCCCGGCGGAACTTCAAACAGGCTCGGGTCCGGCTCACCTCGGTTGATGTTGACAAGTTTGTGAGTGCTTTCTCCGCTTCGCGGATCATCCGATTTTGTGAGGATTAACTCTTTCAGTTCGGGGGATCTCCAGGTCTCGTTCGTATTGGTAATAGGACGGTCGTTGCCCATCGCACCCACGGGCCAGGTCGTAGTCTGCCGGCTGCCTTCAGCTTGTATTCCCTCAATGATCTGGGTGCCGAGATCTTCCGTGGTGAACTGGGGACGAGCTGGGTCGTCCACCACCCTGCGGCGCGGGGCGGCCGAGGGCGCGACTGCACGAACGGCGGGCGGAGGGGCAGGTTCAGTCTCGCCGGTACCGCTGGCTACACTATGGCCGCTCTGCAATTGTGGAGAGGCGCCACGGGACTTTTCAGCGGGCAACTCCTGGCGATGCGCTACCGGTTCAGTCAGAGTGAATATATACCTGAAGCGGGCAACGGGGTCGTTGATCTCAACGATAATCGCTCCCTTTGACTCGATCGCATGTCTCTCCAGCGGACCTCCGTACGCGGGACGCTCCTCGCGGGTTCGGCCCATCGAGTCCCGGGAGATTTTGGTTTCTGGAAAAGTCTCGGTGATATGGGTGCCATCGGCGAGCGTCTGAACATGCTGGTCGACTTTCTCCGCAGAGTAGGGAGCGCCGGCAATCACGGGCACGCCGCGATTGGGCGGGTTAAAGCGCGCAGTACCGTGCATACCGCCCGGGCCGGTCGTGATCGAAGTTGAGATCTGGCTTAACGCGAACGCAGAGAAGAGTAAAGCGCAGCCGAACGAGGCGAGGAACCGATTCATCTTCCACCCCCTGTTTCATGGAAGTATAACCAAGCCCTGTTGAAGCAACAAGTAAGGAGCTGTAAGTGGCAGGCGAGGGTTTGACCTCTGCTGCCCTCGGAAATTTAATCGGGGATCAGCCTAGCGCGTTCGAATTTGTTTCTCGGGTGTCCTTGATCGAGATCTGTGATCGGCTGCGTTAACGAATGAGGCGGAAATCAAAAAAACGTGGTCCTCCATGTCATTCAATGCCAGGCCGTTGGTTCCCCACCGGATAACTCGGTTCGGCTGATTGAGAGTGTCCTGCCCCGCAGGAAAAGTCGTGGAAAAAGGAATTCTATTAACTGGGGTATAGTGCGTCATGTCGAAAAGATCAATTGTGTAATTGGAATTCTCCTGCCAGACGTAGCGGACGATGAAGAACGCCGTATTGAGCGTCGAGTCAGGAATCATCGTCGGTTCGCCCGCCTCGAACAACCCGGCGGGCAGACCGGTGGCAGGGTTGACAGCATGGAAACCATCGTCGGAGTAAACGAAACCAGTCCCAGGGTCATAGTGAATCCTGCCTGGGTTCCAGAATACGCTCGGGTAGTCTTCGCTGAGAACTACTCCTGAGGCGCTAACGGTCAGCGTGTAGAAGTCGTACCCGGTGGATTCGCTATTCGCAGCATACAGTGCAGTTGCGTCGCCTCCCCACTGGATGGACGCAAATAGCCCACCCCCTGGAGACCCGTCCTGGGGTGTGCTGACCGGCCTTGGCGTCGAGTCATCGAAGATTGTGATTACACCAACGGCAGGTTCCGCAAAGGGCGCGCCCATTGTAACAGCGGTTGTGTGAGGTGCCCCCGGTGCGACTTGAAGATCGAGCGCATAGTACTGCGTTTCGCTGTTGTAGTTGCCGAGCGAGTAGCTTATGTCTGGGGTTAATGCGGGCAGCACGTACCGCTGCACGGAACCCGTTCCGTCCATGCCTACGTATAAGAATTGACTGTCATCGGAAATCGCCAGAACGTCTGGTTCGTTGCCAGCTTGACAGTTCCCAATGGCCGCCGTCACGGGATTCAAAACGCACACCTGGTTCGCGTGCGTAGTCGCCGAACTGGGCACCGAAATGTATATAACCTGGTTGACCGGGTCCCAAACCAGGTCGTTCGTTGCCTGGTTCACTATCGTGGGCTGATACAAAATCTGGAACTCAGCACTTGAACTGCCCCCACCAGGGCTCGGGTTCACGACCGTTACCAGACCGTAGCCAGGCTCCGCAACATCGGACGCGCTAATCTGAACCTGCAGCTGACCAGAACTGTACAGAGTGCTCGGCCGGGGACTTCCATTCCATAAGACCACACTCGACGAATTGAAGTACGCAAGACCGTTCACATTCATGGTGAACCCGGAGCTACCGGCTGGAACAAAGTCTGGGTCGAGCGCGAGTATGACGGGAGCCGGATTCGGTGAGTTGGAAACGATTGTGAAGGGCAGGGCGGTCGAACTGCCCCCGCCCGGACTTGGAGTTACCACGCTCACTGACACTGAGGTGACGGTTGACACGGCAGCGGTACTAACTTGAGCCTGTAGTTCGCTGCTCGACACATATTCAGTTGGGAGTGGACTCCCATTCCACTCAATTGTGGAGAAAGACAAGAAGTTACTTCCGGTCACAGTCAAGATGAACCCATTCACTCCAGCCTCTACCGTATTAGGGTTCAACGCCGTAAGTACTGGAACGGGATTCGAAGCAGCAGCGTCGGATGATTGTCGCCGCACCTTCAAATTTGACTTTGAGCCGCTATTTGCAGCGACCCACGAAGATTGGAATGTTTTCGGAACCGATCTTGTTTTCGTAATCGGACGCAGGTATCGCTGCGGCGTCACCACGCGCTCGCCATCGGTGGTGACAAAGGGGCTGGCGAGAATGTACACGTAGCCAGCATTGTCATTAAACGCCAGCCCGTTCGCGCCCCAGCGAATCAGGTGCAGAGGATACCCTTGAACGTTCGGAACAACAATTTCAGCGACAGGAGCGAATGTTGTCAGGTCAAACTCCTCGATGGCGAAATTCGGAGTGCCCGACTGATCTGCCGTCTGCCCAAGAAAAAACGCGCTATTGAGAGTGGAATCCGGAATCATCAAACCAGACGCCTGGAACGTCCCTACCTGCGCGCCGCTGGACGGATCGAATATGTAACCATCATCTGTGTAAACCAGCTTCGTGCCATCGTCATAATGTATTGAAGCGAAGAAGTCTTGAAAGCCGGGAATCTCATTCGGAAATTCTTTGCTCCGAACGACGCCGCTGGTTTTCACGCTCAGTACATACAGATTGAAACTGGTTGATTCACTGTCGTTTGCGTAGATCGTCGTGTCAGACGCCCACTGAAATGAATCATAATCGTCTCCTGCATCGCGGGCGACAGTCGGCCTCGGTGTGGCGTCGTCAAAGATGACCATTCCGCCCGCGCCTGTCAGGGCAGAGTTGCCTAGTGACACTGCAGTGGTATGCGGCAGTGCAGGAGCCACCTGAAGATCGTATGCAGCGTTTGGACCGGAAACGGGATTGGCCCCGAGAAAATACTGGATATCGGGCGTGAGGCTCGGAAGCATAAAGCGTTGGACTGAAGAGGATCCTTCTATCCCGGCGTACAGAAATTGATCGTCATCAGAAATCGCGAGCACCGTTGGTTCGCTACCAGCAAACTGCGATCCCTGAATAGTGCCGGTGGCGGGATCCAACGCCACAATCGTGTTGCCGTTCGATGCGGCCAGGCTGGGCACACCAAGATAGATCAACTGGTTCGTTGCGTCCCAAACCAAGTCATAGGCCGCCTGGTTTACAACGGTCGGAGCATAGGCAATTGAAAACACCGCTGGGTCGGATGTGCCACCACCCGGACCAGGATTCACCACTGTTACTTCTGCAAACCCCGAAGTCGCAACGTTAGTTGCAGGGACCTGAGCTTCCAACTGAATTTCAGACAGATAGTTAGTCGCAAGGGCGGACCCATTCCATTGGATCGTGGATGCAGGTATGAAATTCGAGCCGGTTAGGGTCAACAGAAATGTTCCACTTCCTGCGCTCACCGAGGACGGGTTCAGCAGCGAGGCTAGAGATGGCACGGGATTGGAGGTCGCATTGATCGCGAATTCGGCCGATCCCGAATTTCCTCCCCCAGGAGACGGATTAGCGACGCTGACAAGTGCCGAACCGGAATTGGCTATGTCGGCCGCCGTAATCTGCACCTGCAACTGCGTACCGGAGGAAAAGGTCGCGCCCCGCGCGCTGCCATTCCACTGAACGGTTGAGGTGGATAGAAAATTCTCTCCCGTGATCGCTAAGGTGAACGCTGCGCCACCCGCGTTCGCAGAATTTGGACTCAGTGAAACAATGGCTGGCACCGGATTCGAGGGAGGCGGCGGTGGGGGACCGCCCGACGTTCCAGAACCACCACAACCAGCCAGAAATTGCGACAGAACAATACACACCAGCGCACGAATCCCAGAAAAAACAGGCGGGTTTCCCCTCGCACACTTGGTCCCTGGGATGCTTCTCGAATTGCTACTTTCACTTGCGGTGCTCACAAATCCTCTAACAACTCTTCGGCTAAACTCGGTTCTTGCTGGGGCAACATTATATGGCTGGGTCGAGGGAATGTAAGCGGCAATTCAGAGGGGGTGCATATTCCCTCCCTTCCTGTTCTCACCCCGGCCGGGTTTGACTCTTCGGCTCTGTGATGCTATTTCGCATGCAGCAGGATGGAAGTAGTAACGTGCGGCACCGTGTGAGAAGGCTGCCTTCGCTGCGGATTCACACTGCCTCGCGCATCAAATTGCCTGGGAGAAGAACCTTGACGCAAGCCTGATCTGTAGGTATACGGCAACGGTGGTGGCTCGCTGATCGAAGTCAGGTCGACAACTGCAATTCCATTCCCTGTGCCGGTGATGGCAACCAAAATGTTGTCGGTGCCGTCATCGACGAGCGCGTCGTAGTTAGGTGAAAGAGCCACCGGAAGCGAGATGCGATTCAGCAGATTGCCAAGATAGCCATCAAATATGTCGATGCCGTTGGTAGATGGCTGAAAGAAAAGACGACCGTCTGCACTGAGCTTTGCGCCATACACATAAGCAATGTTCAGAATCTCGCGATCGTTTAGGGCATTAAGCGATTCGGCATTCAGGTTGAAGTCGTAAAAGTAGCCTGTCGCTTCGAAATGCCCTTGGTCGCTGGAGAGCGCCAAATCATAGTTCCCGAGGTTAAGATAGCAACACACGAAGAAGATATTCGCTGGCACCAGCTTATCCGTGGCTGTGTCGACGTAAAAGATGTATCCAAGATCGTTAAAGAACACTCTCGAATTGTCAGAGCTGATCGCGTTTCGTAGATAGGCATCAGTCGGCAGGCCAGGACTGTTGATTCCATAGTTGAAGAAGGTCCCGTTTGTTGTATCAAGTTTGAAGAATTGGTCGGCCCCGCTTCCTTGCCCCGGCACCACCATCACCATGAAATAGACATTCCCC
>JBEKWZ010000032.1:0-11081 GCA_049512555.1 Candidatus Sulfotelmatobacter sp.
CGAAATACGAGCTTCGCATCGGCGAGGAAGCAGATTTATTCAACTACACCCAAGACGCCCAAGTCGAAACCATCACGCTCACCGCGCACTTGAATCGAACCTGGACCACGACGATCGGCGTCAGCCCGTACCACCTTTTTGGCGAGAACGCGGTGAAGATCTGGGCCGAGGCGGCATACCGTTTTCACCAGAACAATTGGGTGCGCGTGCTGGGTGCAGGAGCAAATCCGCAGGATGTGGTGCCGGAAAGCGAAGCGCTGATCGAATACGGTCACGGCTTCCGATTCTCGAATGCATGGGTCAAAGGATTGGAGAGTTCTTATCAAGAACATTCTCTTTGGTATCGAGGCGCTCAGGTCGTAACCCTGAACACGACGCAAATCGCGTATCTGCCCAACCACTGGACGTGGACGCTGTCAGTCACTGGAGCGCACACTCGGTTTGCCGGCGGCGAATCGGATTGGGTTCCTTCCGGCTCAGCCAAGCTGGGCGTTCCATTACTTCGAAGTCTCACCGGCAATCTGCTCTTTGCGGTGGGGGCTGAGAATTTCGCGCAGGTGGATCAAATCGGGCGGCTGTCGGCTCGCACCTATGGCGGGGGCCTGCGTTATCGCTTCGCCGAAAGTCAGGATGTTACTGCCTTTGTTGCGAGGCAAGATCGCGAATACGGGCAGAAACAGACCAGCCTGGGACTGAGTTATGGGATCCGATTCTAGCTGGATTCGAGACTTGGGTTTTGCCTGGCTGGTGGCCAGGGCGATTCTATTTTCGCTCATGGGAATTTTGCTTCTGGTGAGCTTCATCGTATTCCGCCGCTGGTATCGCGGACGTTATTTTGCCCGGCTGAGCCAACGCACCTTGGCTCTTCGCGAACAATGGCCCGACATATTGTCGGGAAGAATTCCCGGCTCGGCCTGGCGATTGAACGGCCTGGACTGTCAGATTGTGGAAGACATATTGCTCGACAACATCGCGGTCTCTGAAAAAGATCAACTGCCGAAGCTGCTGGCCTGCCTTCGCAACAGCGGATTGCTCGATCTGCGCATCCGCGAGGCGCGTACTTCGCAGGGTTGGGAGAGGCGATCGGCCTTACTGAAATTGGGCCGCACGCGTGCCCCGGAGGCCGTGCCAGCACTGGTTGAGGCTCTGGAGTCTCCTTCGGAAGAAACTCGCATCGCCGCGGTTCGTGGTCTGGGTCGCATTGCGCTGCCCATGGCAGCCGTGCCTCTCCTGGACATTTTCGCGGGTGAGTTGTTCGAAGTTCCTGAACATACTTTGAAGAATGCACTCATGAATTGCTGTCGCGAAGCGCCCGAAGTTCTGTTGCCTTATTTGAATCGCACGAGTGGGCGGACGCGCGAGCTGATTGCGCGAGTGCTAGGAGAACTCGCCGACCCGAGCCTGGGCGACGAGTTGCTGATCCTGGCTGCAGATGCTCTTCCCGAAGTTCGCGCGTCGGCGGCCCGGGCCCTCGCCAAAGTGCGGCCTGAGGTTTCCTTCCCCGTTCTGTCGACTTTGGTATTGGATGCAGAGTGGTTCGTTCGTCTGCGCGCGGTGATTGCCCTGAGTTCCTTGGATCATCCCGGAAAGATTCATGTGCTCTTGCGCGCGTTGTGTGATTCGAACCGCCACGTCCGGCAAAGGGCCGCGTGGACGCTAGCCCGCACCCACCAGGGAAAAGAGAACATTCTGGAAAAGGTCGTGGCCACCAACGATAACTATGCCTTGCAGGCCTTCCTTTCGGAACTGGAGCGCTGTGGTTCTCTGGACGCGGCATTGGATCGATTGGGCAACATCGTCAATCGGGCACATGAAGGCGCCGACGTCGAGAATGTGGCCGCCATCGTCCGCGAACACTTCGCGGCGCCCGGCAAAGTCGCTGTCGCAGTCGCGGGAAAATCCTGATGCTGCTTTTCCTGACCATCTCGAACGACACTTTTTTCGTGTTTTACCTAGTCTCGAACCTGATCAACTTAGCCCTCCTGGTTGTGGCGATCTACAAGAACAAGATGCATCGCCATCGGCTGGAGGGCATCCGCATCGAGGGCATCCAATCGTCTCCCTTCACTCCACCGATCAGCCTGCTGGTGCCGGCGCGGAACGAAGAACGATGCATCGTGGACAACGTGAGATCGCTGCTCAGCCTGGACTATCCGCAACTCGAAGTGATTGTCGTGAACGATGCTTCGCAGGACGGAACCATGCGCGAGCTTCGGGAAAACTTCGGATTGCATCGCTCACCCACCCTCTATATTTCAGAGATCGAGACGGCGCCGGTGATCGGGATTTACCGGAGTGCGAAGCATCGCCAGTTGCTGGTGTTGGACAAGCAATCGGCAGGCTGCAAAGCCGACGCCATCAACGTCGGCATCAATGCGGCCAGCAGTCCCTATGTGTGTGTGGTGGATGCCGACTCAATTCTCGAAAAAGATTCGCTCGCCCGCATTATGGCCGGAATCATCTCCGATCCCAAGCGTGTGGTCGCGGTCGGAGGGATCGTTCGCATCTTGAACGGATCAATCGTTCAGGGTGCGGAACTGAAGCGAGTCGGGCTGCCCAAGACTCATATCGAAATGCTGCAAGTCATCGAATACTTGCGCGCATTTCTGGTGGGACGTGAAGCTTGGGCCGCATTCAATTTGCTGCCCATTATTTCGGGCGCCTTCGGCATTTTCCGTCGCGATCTCCTGCTGAAGATTGGCGGCTTCCGGTCGGATGCGGTTGGGGAAGACTTCGACCTGATTGTTCGTCTTCACCGCTATCTGCACGACCACGACATCGCCTACCACATCAACTTCATTCCCGACCCGACCTGTTGGACCGAAGCGCCCTCCGACTACAAGTCGTTGGCCCGCCAAAGAGCACGTTGGCATAAGGGCCTGCTTGATACGCTGTGGTCGGCCCGCGACATGCTTTTCCGCAAGCGCTATGGCCGGGTCGGCTGGGTGGTTCTGCCCTATATGTGGCTGTTTGAGTGCTTTTCCCCGGTTCTCGAATTGCTCGGCTACGCCACAATTATTCTGGCTGCTTTTTTGGGCGCGCTGAGTCAGCATTTCTTCATCTTGTTCCTTTTGTTCGGATACGCCTTTGCCACCTTGATCTCGGTAGGTGCCGTGCTGCTCGAGGAGATGAATTATCGGCGCTACAGCAGTTGGCGGGACGTCGCATGGTTGCTGATTTACTGTCTCTTTGAGCATTTGCCTTACCGGCAGATGACAATGATTTGGAGATTGCAAGGAATGTGGGAGTATCTGCGCGGCGATTTGACTTGGCACCAGGTCAAACGAACGGGAACCTCGGCGAGCTCCCAGCAATGAGCAGTTCCGAGCGGCAATCAACGCGATAGATCGCAGAAAAGCGCTCGTCCGGCGCTCACCAGGTTTTTCTTGACGTGGAATTTAGAAGTCACGTCACCCTGCAGCCGCAGGATGATTTCCGAAGATTTTCCAGTCATGGTTTTGGCGAGTCATTTGCCGACCCGGTGAAACGTTTCGCGGATCTCGCTCACTATTCGTTCGAGGGGCCCAAAGATGGTAACGCGCCCTTGTTGAACAGGCAGACCCTCGCGCTGGAAATCTGAAATGGAAATCAGCGGCCAGTAAGGATTAGGAGGAGTGAGATGGCGAATTGCGGGCAACGGCTGGACGGGTCGACGCCGACGTTCACGACAACAGGGCTCAACAATGGCGGCAACAGCACCCATTATAAAATACAATACGATAACGAAATCACATCTAGTTCTGCGCAAGCGGCTTTCGAAACCTTCCGCCAGAATTGCGACGCCGACTTCCTCTGGATGCAAAACTATTTCAACGGTGCGGCCAGTCCCTGGTCTGGTCAGTTGCAAATCAACATCGTATCCGGTACTGACGCGCCAGCTGGCTCGGGCGTAGGGGCGTGCTGGAACAGCACTTCAGGACCCATAACCCTTTATCCGGGTGTTACTGCGAATAGTTCGTCGGCGACCGTCGATCCATGGTTTCTGCGCTATCTCCTGGTGTCGGAAGTAGTCGAAATGTTCATGCAGTCGACGGGATCGGACTGGTATGGAGGAAACTGGTCGAGCGGCGGCAATGAGGGGAGCGCCGGCGAGGGCCTGTCGCGGTTCTTCGGGACCCAGCTACTCCTGCAGGTTGAAAACATCTCGAGCGGCTACTCCGGCTTTGCGGTCGCGAACCAGTGGATGAGTAGCCCGAGAAACGACTATGTCAACAACGTCAACCCCAGCGACAATTCAATCGATCCTGTGATCGGATGCGCGGCTATCTTCGTGTATTACCTGTACACCCAGCTGGGCTGTTCGATTCAGCTCATGACGGGCAACGGCGCGAAAGAACTCTCGGGAGTTTACGCAAATATCACTGGAGATCAGAACGATCCGTTTCCCTATTTCAAGAATCTGCTGGACATTGGCTATCCGGGCACTGCGTCGATCACCGGGCCGAATCTTGACAATCCGTGGCCGATTGCTACGGTGTCTTTCGTGGGCGTCAAGAGCATTTTTGGCGCAGACGAGGCCAAGGACATCGTCAATTCATTAAACGGTCTGGTATCAGGCGCCTTTACTTTGTGGATCGACGGGCTCAGCCAGGCCTCCTTTAAGAGTCTGAACGTTCAGGTCTCAGCCTTCAGCGGGACCTTCGCCAACCTTCCCGGCGTCACAATTCAGGCCGATCCGATCGGGGCACAATTCGAAAGCGGCGTTAGCCAGTATGCGCCGCAGCGAATCCAGATTCCATTCGACATCATTCTGTCTGAGCCGTTCCTCAGCCAGTTCCCGAGCACCGGTACAACGCCGTTCAGTCTCTCCGTGTCGCTGACCTCAGGAGCGACCACGGTTACCGCATCGCAAGCCTCCACAGAGATCGAACTCATCGCCGGTGCCGACCCTTATTTCACGAACCTGGATTCGAGCGACAGCAACTATCCCTATTTGAGCCAGGACCTTCGAGTATTCACGGTGACGCCGGGGCTCAATGCGTCACCGATTCCGGGAGTGCCTGCGCTCGCCGACAGCACCGCCGGCGCTTATGGCTATATTCAGGCCGTGCTGAACCACTTCAACGATCCGCTACATGGATTCACCAATCCCAACGGTGCCGATCCCTTCATCAGCGTTCTGCCGGGCCAGGGCGACTGGGATCAAGCTGATTCTTCTGTTTATCCTTGGACATTTAATTTTGGGACCTTCCAAGCCGACAATAACTACAGTTTCGCAATCGCGCGCGTGCGCTTGCGGGGTTCTGCGGACAGCCAGGCCGCCAACGTGCGCGTGTTCTTCCGCCTGTTTGCGACCCAAAGCAACGACACGGATTACGACCCGAGCGGGACCTACGCCTTCTCGCCAGACCCGAGCGGTTTTCCTGGTTCGCCCTTGGTCGGCGGCGGCAATACGACTTTCCCATTCTTCGCCACAGCTAATTTCAACGGTCAGACCGATTACATAACCAACGGCATAAACAACCAGACGCTGACCATCCCCGACCACGAGGATAGTCTTTGGGCCTATTACGGCTGCTTTCTTAATCTCTACGACCCGAACAACACATTCAGCAACCAGCAGATTCAGACCTATCTGCCGGGTTCCCATCACTGTCTGGTGGCCCAGATTGCTTTTGACGACGCGCCGATTCCGGCTGGCGCGTCGCCATTGTCGTGGAGCCAACTTGCGCAACGCAATGTGCAGTTCACCTCCTCGGACAATCCAGGACCGGCTTCGACGCATCGCGTTCCGCAGACTTTCGATTGCCGGCCGAGCAAAGGCTACTCGGCTTTGAACGGCGTCGATACGGTGTATCCGGACGAACTGATGATAGATTGGGGACGAATTCCCAAGGGCTCCGTGGCTTCGATCTATTGGCCGCAGGTTTTCGGCAGCGACGTGGTAGCCCTGGCCAGACAATTCTATGGAGCAACGCCGCTTAGCGCCGCGGGGGCGCACACGATCGAAATTCCAATCACCGGGGGTTTGAGCTATGTACCTATCCCGAGCGGCGGCGGGCAGAGCTTCGCCGGTCTGTTCACGGTGGAGTTGCCCTCAGGGGCGGTGCACAGCGGCGAATCGTTCGACATTATGGTCAAACGAGTCGGGACGAAATCGGTCCCGGTGGCACCGCCCCCACCACCGATCCAGATTCAGACTAGCTCTGAGACATCAGAAAGGGGTGCATTCAAGAAGGTGAGGCATGAGACGCATGGCGGGGACGCCAAGCGCTCGGCCGTCGTGGTCGCACCTGTCGTACAGGCCGCTCAACTGGTCCGCTGGCGTTACGTAATCGGGACGTTCCAGGTGCACATTCCAGTTGTGACAGGCGATCAGATTTTGCCGTCCGAACAGACGTTGCTCGCCATCATGAAGTGGCGGTTACAGCAGATGTCGCCCTCAAATCGCTGGTATCCAGTGCTCTTGCGCTATATCGACTATATCGCGGCACGGGTCAACGGGCTCGGCGGCGACGCCAACAACATTCCGCCGTCGCTCAACGGCTTCCTCCCCGTGCAGAAGCCAACGTGCCAATCGGAGGAGTTCAGCGGCAAGATCTGCGAAGTGCTGTTCGACTGCCACGGGGACTTCGAGGGCTTTGTTCTGGACGATTGTTGCCAGTCTCATCGGTTCCGCAGCCAGAAGAAGGCCATCGGCAAACTCGCGCTCTGGGCCTGCCGGGAAGGGCTGACCGTCTGCGTTTATGCGGATAGCGGTCCGAACCAAAAGATTCGTAGGCTGGCCATCAAGGGATGATTGACTAGCCCGCTCCGGGTGCGACTGGCGAGTTTATAGCGCATCATCATCGTGAGAAAAACTATCGAGGTCTGGAAACCGGCTCACTCTCTCCGAGCCGGTTTGTGGGTTTGAAATCTAATGGGGCGATCCCAGGTTTGCGACTTGTGTCGGGTGCGCAATTCTCGCGTCCGGAACGGTGGCATTGGAAATCTTGACCGGCAAATGGCCTGGGATCGGAATTTCCCCGAAAACTGCGCGCGCCGCACTTATCTCCGAGACCGTCGCATTTGAGAATGTGCAGATGTAATTCTGGATCGTGGGGAAGTCCTCCGTCAGGTACGGAGTTCCCATGGCGAGCACCACAGTTTTCTCGGTCGCGCGGGCAAGAATCCTGGACAATAAGTTCGCAGTCGAGTCCGGCAGAGACGCGGAATTCTTCTGGCCGCGTGCTATCGTCCTGCTTCGCGCTGCGGAAGGAACGACATACACGGCCACCACTATCTGCCGCGCACGCTCTGCCGCATTCAACACCTCATCCGATCTGGCCGCGGCGACCCGAGGATCTACATAGATTACCCTGGCATCTGGCGACCGCTTCCGGATCTGACGCTCCAGAACGCGACCGTCCTCGGCACGCACGTTGTCGCAGAGAATAATCACAAGGAGGGGACGCTGAGCTTTGGCCCGCTGGGACACGGCACGCAGTCTCTGGTCGGGTCGCCCGTCTCTCAGCGGAAGCACCTTGCCGTTGTCACGCACCAGAGTAATGGAAGCATCGGAGATGCGTTGACCCGTCGCAATGTTCTCCGGATTGCCCACCAGCCTGGGGATCGCTTCAACATCCACCACGCGATTTTTCTCCAGACCTAATGAGGCCTTAGCTCGCAGGATTTTGAGCACGGATGCATCCAGCTGTTCTTGTCCAATCTCCCCCGATCGGACAGCCTGCAACATCGCTTGGTAGCATGCATCGAGATTGTTGGGCATGGTCAGTACGTCGCTTCCCGCCTTGAACGCATCGACCGCCACGCGACCGGGATTCTTGGCATAGAGACCAACCAGACCGGCCATATCCAGGGCATCTGTTACTACAATGCCCTTGAACCCCAGTTGGTTCTTCAGCAGACCGGTGACGATTCTGGGCGAAGTCGTAGCCACGCGGCTGGGATCGGGATCGAGCGCAAGCACTCGCACGTGCGCCGTCATCACGGCGTCGACTCCCGCTGTGATCGCCTTTTGAAACGGAGGCAGATCGACCGCACGAATGTGGTGCAAATCCTCATCCACCACGGGTACAGCCACGTGCGAGTCAGTCGCAGTATTTCCGTGACCCGGGAAGTGCTTTGCCGTGGTCAACATTCCGTTCGCCCGCGCGCCGCGGATGTAGGCCGCCACCAGATCGCCCACTTGCTGAGGATTCGCGCCGAACGCGCGTGTCCCGATAATTGGATTGGCCGGGTTGGAATTTACGTCGGCGACGGGAAACAGATTCCAATGTACGCCGAGGGCCCGGCTTTCCTGCGCCGTGATGCGACCGAACGCGTCTGCGTATGCCAGGCTCCCGGCGGCGCCAAAAGCCATGGCGTGCGGAAATACGGTCGTTCCGAAAAGATGCGCCGGCAAGACCCCCCGCTCAAAATCACCAGCGACCAGGAGCGGCAACTTCGACTCCTCCTGCAGTTGGTTGAGCAGTGTAACGACCTCATGGCGGCGGCGACTGTCGCGGGCCCGACCTTGCGTCGGCGCCGACATGGCCAACGAACCGATGTGATATTTGCGAATGTTATTGCGAAGCTCGAAGTAGCTGGGACTCCTTCCATTCAGGAGTTCCACGCGCATGCGGATCATGAAGAGCTGCCCGACCTTCTCTTCGAGTGAAAGGTTCTTTAGAGTTCTATCTGCCCAGCTGTCATCATCGCGTTCAACGCGACGCGCGAGTGCTTGCTTGGATTGATCCCGCGGTTCAGCACCCGACCACAAAAGCGTGAAAAGCGCGAGAAGAAAGGCGAGATTGCGAAGCATCGTCAAGGCACGAGCATACAGTCTGCATTCTAAAGGGCACGACCTCGCGTTGAAACGATTTCTGATCCTAGGCACGTGTCCGAAGTAACGCGAGTCAATCCTCGGCACGGGCAACGTCGTCCTCGCGCTTTCGGCCACCGTTTAGCACAAGATCGTGGCAGGATATTGGGTATATGGGGAAAGAAAATCCGGTTCTAGTTTTGGCGTCGGGAGATGATCCGCAGTTCGCCATGCTGAATAAGCTGCCGCACACAGTATGTGGAGAGGTCGCCGCGTGTGCGCAGGCAGCGCAGGACGCGACCGTGATTCTGCTATGGTCGGGTACACCGGAGATGCTGCGCGAATTGTTTGGGATTTGCAGGAACGTACGCTGGATACACTCCCGGGCCGCTGGACTGGATAACCTGTTGTTTCCGGAACTCGTTGAGAGCCCAATCCCGCTGACCAACGGCCGTGGCGTGTTCAGCGCCTCGCTGGGAGAGTTTGTGCTGGCAGCGATTTTGTATTTCGCAAAGGACTTCCGGCGGATGGTTCGCAATCAGATGGCATCGGTCTGGGAGCAGTTCGATGTGCAGGAGATAGCTGGACAAACGGTTGGGATTTTGGGCTATGGCGACATTGGCCGAGCTGTGGCAAGTCGCGTGCAAGCCATGGGCATGCGCGTGCTTGCGACGAAGCGGCATGTCCCCGGATCGACCGATCCGTTGGTGGAGCGCTTCTACAAACCGGAGGAGCGGAGGGAAGTGATTGCGCTCTGCGACTACATTGTAGCGACGGCCCCATTGACCGAGGAGACACGGCATATGATCAGCGACGCGGAGTTCGCGGTGATGAAGCCGACGGCGGTGGTGATCAACGTAGGACGCGGGCCGGTCATTGACGAGGCGGCGCTGCTGCGTGCGCTAGCGGCCAATCGGATCAAAGGAGCGGGGTTAGATGTGTTCGAGCATGAACCGCTGCCGGCGGGGCATCCGCTGTACAAACTGGAGAACGTCTTGCTGTCGCCGCACTGCGCGGACCACACGGCCGATTGGCAGGATCAGGCGATGCGCTTCTTTCTCGAGCAGTATGCCAGGTTTGAGAAGGGTGAGCCGCTGAAGAACATTGTCAATAAGCGGCTGGGATATTGAAATAGGCTGGGGGCGAACTCGCAGTGCTGCGAGAAGCATTTGAAGGCAAGGACATCATCAGCCCTCCGGTTCGTCACCTACCGCATCCGCGTCGTCCCATCCTTCTCGCGGTCGAAGTTTTACATCACTCATCTGCTCGATCCTGCTGCCCACCTTCGCCACTTGATCGAGTGAAACCGATGAGGGCAACCGCCGACTGTCCAAGTAGCGCGACAAATATGCCGCACTTCCTGGTTTCGGGGATTAGACTCAGCGGGGAAGCTGTTGGATCGGCTCAACCCGTTGAAGCCAAATGGAGAATTTTGGTTGCGGGGGCGTGGATTTGAACCACCGACCTTTGGGTTATGACCCCAAGGGGTCAAGGCTAAGTCCCGTTGGATCCGTTGCCCTTACCCCCTCCACACATCGAAAAGAGATCGAAAGGAGGCGAATTCTGCACGCTACTTGCACGTTGCAGTAGAAAGAGTCCTCGCTGGCTCGCCTCGACCGCCAGACATCCACATGTGTCAAAGTAATGATCGACATTTAACTGCACTAGGCAGCGGGCTTGAGCTAACGATAACCTCGCAGACAAATATCGGTACAGAAGCTCGCTAGGGTCCAAATACCGAGCCGTTCCAAGTCCAGCTAAGCATGGACGCGAAAACTGAGCTTGCGATTTGATCCTGCCGGTAGAGCAGCGTAAGCTCATCTCCCAATTCTGTGCTGCCGGCAACCAGACCAGTAGTATTGGTAAGCCATGCCCAGCTTGTGACTGTACTGTTGGCAGGCACCGGCACAGGAAACGCCGGATAATAGCCCGATGTAGCCAACGTCGGACCAATCAAAATATAAGGCGATGTCGCCATCTGTACGATGGCCTGAGCCGTGGGGGAACATGCCACCGCAAAAAGGTCTGTGGAAGCCTGCGACGCGGAAGGTACGGAAGCAGTGGGAGGAAAGAGCACATTCGCGCCGAGCTGAAACGGCCCCGCGCTGCTTGCACTCACCAAAGCTATAGGATCGGCTCCCGGCACCGTCAGGGCGGCACTGGGGGCAATCTGGATCGCGCGTCCGAGAAAGAACAAAATATTGGGAGCGGGAGGTGCAATCGTTCCGCTTCCGCCCGGAGGCAGCGTGATCACCGAAGGACTCGTCAAGGGCAATCTAGCTCCATAGGTGTGGAGAGTTTTCAATGCGGTCTGCATCGGACCAACAAAGTCGCTGCG
>JBEKWZ010000033.1:0-11043 GCA_049512555.1 Candidatus Sulfotelmatobacter sp.
GCTGCCGTCATCCCGATCGAGAATACGCTGGCCGGAACTGTCGCCGAGCACGCCGACCTGATGCTGACCCGCGACGTTTTCATCCAGGGCGAATACCTGCTCCGCATCGTGCACAACGTGATTGCCATGCCGGGAGTGCGGCTGAGTGGGTTACGGCGCGTGCTGTCGCATCCGGTGGCGCTCGACCAGTGCCGCGATTTCTTCCGGAGGCATCCGAAAATTGAAGCAGTACCGTTCTACGATACGGCGGGCAGCGTAAAGCACGTCATCGCCGAAAAACTGCAGGATGCGGCGGGAATCGCTGGCAAGCAGGCCGCACGCGAATACTCCGGGAAGATTGTTCAGTCGGGGGTGGAAGACGATAAGAGCAATTTCACGCGCTTCTTCTTGATTCGCAAACTGGGCCGGGCTGGACGCCGGACGGCGGGCCGATCTACTAGAAAGCAGGGAAGCGCGGACTATCATCGTCTGATTCCGCACGGAGCGAATAAGACTTCCATCGTGTTCAAGGTTCAGAACGTGCCCGGCGCGCTGTTCAAATCGCTGAGCGTGTTCGCTCTGCGGGATATCAGCTTGAGCAAGATCGAGTCGCGGCCCATGCGGGGACGGCCGTGGGAGTACGTCTTCTACGTCGACTTTTTGCGTGGGGACGACGAACCCGCGCGCAACGCCCTGCGCCATCTCGGCGAGGTGGCGGAGTTCGTGAAGGTGCTGGGAGTTTATCCGGCAGCTTGACGCGCGTCGGGACGTAAGGAGCCGAGAAGACGCAAGAATCATGGATCACGAATCATGGAGCCCCGGACGCCCTCGTCCGGGGAGCAGCGCCACAATCGCTTCCCGTCTGTTTCTCACACACCGAGCGAGTCCCAGCGATAGGTGATTTTGTGCCTCTGCCTCGGCGGACGAGGCGTCCGCCGCTCCACAAAATCGGCTGTCCCAATTTAGGGCTTGGCAAGAATGGGTCGTCCGCGTTAGCCTCTGCACCTTAGACACATTCCAGACCGGCTGTAAGGGAATAGAATTCAAGCTCTTGCGGGAATCCTTCCGGGGGCTCCTGAAACCTTTCCTGCAGGAGTATCATCTAAACTTGAGCGAGTTACACTCAAGGAGACCTAATGAGTCAGCAGACGCCAGTCGAGCGCACTCCTAAGCATAAGGAAACAAAGGAAGCAAACGAGCCAAAAGCGCTTCCGGTGCTTCCCGTACGGGACACCGTTTTGTTCCCTCATGCGGTTTTGCCCCTGACCGTGGGCCGGGAGAGCTCGGTTCAATTAATCAATTCTCTTGGGGAAGACAAGACCATCATTGTGGTCGCCCAGCGCGAAGCGCGGGTCGACTCTCCCCAACCTAGCGATCTTTATACGGTGGGAACCTCCGCCGTGGTGCATAAAGTCGTGAAGATGCCCAACCAGAGTCTGTTCGTGTTTGCCGAAGGTCTGGAGCGAATCAAGCTGGGCGAGTTCACGCAGTTGGCGCCGTTTATGACGGCGCACTATTCCACCTTGCCTGAGGGCACGACGCCGGTTGCGACTTCGGAGATCGAAGCCCTGCAGCGCAATGTGCTGACGCTGTTTCAGCAGATCGTTGCCGGTTCGCCCACGCTGTCGGACGAACTCTCGACGGTGGCCATGAACATTGACGAGCCAGGACGCCTGGTGGATTTCATCGCCTCGTCGCTGCCGTCGCTTTCAACGCCCGACAAGCAGGACACACTTGAGACGCTCGACATCCACGTGCGCCTCGAAAAAATTAACCAGCATCTCGCGAAGGAACTGGAAGTCCAGCAACTGCGCAACAAGATTCAGAGCGAAGTGCAGGACCGCGTGCAGCAGACCCAGCGCGAGTACTACCTGCGCGAGCAGATGAAGGCCATTCAGAAAGAACTGGGTGAACAGGACGAAGGACAACGCGACGTCGAAGACCTCAAGAAAAAAATCGATGACGCGGGTATGCCAGAGGAAGTGAAGAAAGAAGCGCTCAAAGAACTCGGCCGCCTCTCGCGCATGTCGCCCATGGCCGCCGACTATTCGCTCACTCGCAACTACGTCGAGTGGCTGGCGGTATTGCCGTGGAACAAGACTTCGGGGCAGGAAATCGAGATCCCGAAGGCGAAAGAAATTCTGGACACGGATCACTATGACCTCGAGAAAGTGAAAGACCGCATTCTCGACTATCTTTCTGTCCGGCGACTGAAGCCGAATATGAAGGGGCCGATTCTGTGCTTTGTCGGACCTCCGGGCGTGGGCAAGACTTCGCTCGGGAAGTCGATCGCGCGAGCGCTGGGCCGCAAATTCGTGCGGCTGTCGCTCGGCGGCGTGCATGATGAAGCGGAGATTCGCGGACATCGCCGAACTTATATCGGAGCTTTGCCCGGGCAGATTATTCAGGGGATTCGGCGCGCGGAGACGAAAGATCCTGTCTTCATGCTCGATGAAATCGACAAGGTAGGGCGCGACTTCCGCGGCGATCCGGCATCGGCCCTGCTGGAAGCGCTCGATCCCGAGCAGAACTCGACGTTTCGCGACAACTACCTCGACGTAACGTTCGACTTGTCGAAGGTGCTGTTTATCACCACTGCGAACATGCTCGATCCGATTGCCGAGCCGTTGCGCGACCGCATGGAGATCATTGAACTGCAAGGCTACAGCGAAGAAGAAAAAGTGCACATCGCATTTCGCTACCTGATTCCGCGCCAGATCGAAGAGAACGGAATTACGGGGGAGCAGATTGAGTTTCCGGAAGAGGGCGTGCGCTACACCATCCGCCACTACACGCGGGAGGCGGGCGTGCGCAGTCTGGAACGGACTATCGGTACGATCTGCCGCAAGCAGGCGCGGCGATTGGCCGAGGGCAAGACTGACAAGCTGATTGTCACCAAGGAAGTGATTCAGGAATTTCTTGGCGGCATCAAGATTCGCAGCGAGGGAGAAATCGCCGAGAGGACGGAACGGCCAGGAGTGGCTGTGGGCCTGGCGTGGACTCCATCGGGCGGCGACGTGTTGTTCGTCGAAGCCAACGCGATGAAGGGCAAGGGCGGGTTCACTATGACCGGGCAGATTGGTCAGGTCATGCAGGAATCGATGCAGGCGGCGCTGACTTGGGTGCGCTCGAATGCGGACCGGCTCGGGATTGCGGAGGACTTTTTCGCCAGCCACGATATCCACATGCACGTGCCTGCAGGGGCGATTCCGAAAGATGGGCCTTCGGCCGGAGTAACCATGGCTACCACCCTGGTGTCGCTGCTGACCAAGCGACGCATCACTCCGCTGATGGCCATGACCGGTGAGATCACGTTGAGTGGAAATGTTCTTCCGGTGGGCGGGATCAAAGAAAAAGTTCTCGCCGCGAAACGTGCTGGCGTGACCGATGTGATTCTGCCGGCGGAAAACAAAATGAACGTCGAGGAGGATCTGACGCCGGAACAGCTGGATAACTTCAGGGTGCACTACGTGAAGACGATCGACGAGGCCCTGCGATTCTCGTTGCCTCAGGTGGAAGATGGTTCGGCTGTCGCCGTTTTGTCGACGCCGGCGAAAGAAGCGGCGCACGATAAGGTGCTGGCACAGGCCTGAATTGCTTGAAGCTCATTGGCCAGTCTCGCATGAGGCTGGCCATTTTTATTGCCCGGAAGGGCCACCGATAACTTGCCCGCGATCTGGGCAGTCGACTCGCGGTAAACTTAAACGCCCATGCGAGTGAGTGTCCTCTTTTTCGGCGTATTGAAAGATCTCTCGGGCAGGTCCAGCGACTCGCTCGAACTTCCCGACGGAGCCTCGGTCCGCGATGTGGTCGCACGGTATGAGGCGCAGATTCCGAAACTGAAAGAATCGCTGCCGTCGCTCGCCTTGGCGGTGAATCAACAGTATGCCGGGCCGGATACGAAGTTGAAGGCAGGCGACGAGGTTGCGCTGTTGCCGCCAGTCAGCGGAGGCGCGCCTTACGCAGCGGGCGAGACGCCCGCTGGACAGCCGGCGGGACGCCAGCGCTACTCATTAATCGTACGCGACGTGATTGAAACTGGGCGAATCGTAGATGGGCTCAAACGCGGGCAAGATGGGGCGGTACTGGTTTTTGAGGGCGTGGTCCGCAACCAGACTCGGGGGCGGCGAACGCTCTATCTCGATTACGAAGCGTATGAAGAAATGGCGCTCGAGCGGATGGAGTCGCTGGCCCACCAGGCGCTCGAACAATTCCAGATTCGCGACGTGGCCATCGTGCACCGGCTGGGGCGACTCGAAATTGGCGAGACCAGCGTGCTGATCGCAGTTTTGTCGGCGCATCGCGCGACGGCTTTTGACGCCTGCCGCTGGTTGATCGATACTCTCAAGCGCACGGTGCCCATCTGGAAGAAAGAGCACTTTGAAGATGGCGCCGTGTGGGCGGATGGAGAGCCTTTCCCGGCGGAAATTCCACGCGCAAATTCCTGAACCCGAGGCAGCCCTGCCCGGGAGACGGCATCTAAGTCAACGACGCCTGCCTATCCGCTGACTCTGGGGCGAGCTCTGCGATCCAATATGGGCGGATCCGCGTCGGGGGATTCGTCGTCAGGACTCAGCATCATGACCCTCGGTCTGGTCAGCGAACCCGCGCGGGGAACAGCATGCGAACTTCTCAAAGGTATAATTTGAGCACTCGATGAGAAAACCCGCCACGAGTCTGCTCGCGATCGGCCTGTTCCTTCCCCTCTCTTGCAGCCTATGGGCGCAGCAGACAGCGACTCCGACCAGCCTGACTCCGACGACGACCCCGACTCCGCAAGCGTTGACTCAGCAAGCGCCTGCGCAACAGACTCCGGCCCCGCAGACATCCACGCCGCCGACTTCGACTGCGAAAGATCCGGCGCAACAAAATCAGGTTCACCCCAACCGGCAATCCGAACCGGAAACCACGCTGCGGGTTGACGTGAACCTGGTGAACGTTTTCGTGACCGTGACCGACGCACACGGCGCTCCTGTGGGCGGGCTGACGAAGGAGAATTTTGTTCTGCTGGAAAATGACCAGCCGCAGAAAATTTCGGTCTTCGACAAGGAGTCGGCGCTGCCACTTTCGATTGGCCTGGCGATCGATACGAGCCTGACCACGCATCACGATTTACCACTCGAACAGGCTTCGGCCAAGCGTTTTGCACATGCCATCGTGCGTCCGATCGACGGACTCTCGGTTTATGGCTTCAACGAAGACGTTCATGAGTTCACCCACGGTTATATTTCCGATCTGAAGCGCATCGACGAGAGCATCGATCACATCCGGCCCGGCGCTGCCACGGCACTGTTTGACGCGATTTACGTGGTCTCGCGGGCGCTCGACCGCCGCAAGGGACGGAAAGTGATCGTGCTGATTACCGACGGGGGCGATACCTGGAGCAGGATCAGCTACCAGGACGCGGTGCGCGCGGCCGTGGAAGCGGAGGCGATTGTATATTCGATCATCATCGTTCCCATCGAGAGCAGCGCCGGACGCGAGACCGGCGGCGAGCATGCCCTGATCCAGCTCTCGGAAGATACGGGCGGAAAATATTATTACGCGACCTCCGCGGCGCAGCTCGACGACGCCTTCCACAAAATAAGCGACGAACTGCGCACCCAGTATCTGCTGGCTTATTATCCTTCGCAGCGTACATCGTTCTCGGAGTTTCGCCGCATCCAGGTGAAAGTGGCGGGCGTGCCCGAGGCCGCGGGCTATCGAGTCCGCCATCGGGCGGGATACTACACCGTGAAATCAGAATTTTGAAGAGAAGGGAATAAATATCAGACCGCGATACGCGGCTGACTTGCGAATTGCTGTAGTCTAGAGGATTCATCTATTGGCATGGCACGAGTTTGCTGTGAAGTTAGCTGGGACGAACCCAACCGCCAGCGGCGGTGAGAAGGAAAACAAAGGAATGTCGACGATGCTGAACTTGAAGTCCCCCGCGCTCTGCAAGTGGCGCAGACTGCTGGGCTTGCTCCCGGTTTTCATGATTATAGTTTTTGTGATTATGCTGTCTTCGGCGCTATTGATGGCGCAGTCCACCGTTGGAGCAGGCAGCATTCTGGGAGTGGTGAGCGATCAAAACGGAGTAGTGCTTTCCGGCGCCAAGGTGACGATCACGAATAAGGCCACGGCCGAAGTTATTCATCGAGCCACTTCTTCCTCGGGAACCTATTCCTCAGGCCCGATGCAACCGGGGGACTACACCGTGCGCGTCGAAGCCAAGGGGTTCAACACGGCTGAGTTTCCCGTGAGCGTGCAGGTAAGTGTTATTTTCGGTGCTAACGTGCGGATGCAGCCTGGGCAGGAGAGCCAGGTGGTTCAAGGAGCCCGCGTAGAAGTGAACACGGTGCAGGCTAGCGTACAGAGTGTGATCCCGGCGAGTAAGATCGACGACCTTCCAGTCAACGGACGCAACTTTCTCGAATTGGCTCAGCTCGAACCCGGAGTGCAGATCCAAGATGGCGGCGTCCTCGACGCTACCAAGAATGGGGTCACGTCGATTTCGTTGCAAGGGCGGTTTGGGCGAGCCGAGCGAGTCGAAGTGGATGGCGTTGATATTTCCGATGAAATTGTGGGAACCACTACGCAGAATCTTCCAGCGAGCGTGATCCAGCAATTTAATGTTTCGCAATCATCGCTCGATCTCTCGACGGAGCCGACTACTTCCGGCGCGGTGAACATGACCACGCGCTCGGGCGGCAACGACCTGCACGGCGGCGCGTTTGGAATTTTCCGCGGAGACGAGGGGGCGGCCAAGCTGCCTGGTATTACTCCTTCATCATTTCAGCGGGAACAGTTTGGCGCGCGGCTCGGCGGATATTTGATCAAAGACAAGGTGTTCTGGTTTATCGATGCCGAACGCAGCAAACAGGATCTGACGGCGGCTGTGCCTTTCAGCGCGCCCTTCAATACTTTGAACGCTACGCTGGTCGAACCTTTTCGTGAACTGCAGGCCGATGCCAAGTTCGATTGGCAGGTCCACGAAGACGCGCACGCGTTTCTGCGTTTTAATTTCGATCAGAACAGCGATATCCGCCCCTTCGGATCGGCCAGTTCGACGCAGGCATTCAAGAACACGAACCACGCTCCCTCTTTAACGCTGGGCTACGACTTCATGACCGGCCCGTACATGCACAGCCTGCGTTTCGAATATTTGAGGTCGCGAAGTGGAGTTGCGGACAGCACCTATACGATTCCGGCGGGCGTCGATAACCCGATTCCCGGCCTCGGGATCAACATCGGAGCGCCAGTCGCAGGGAGTTGCCGCTTCAGCGGCGGAGGAGCTTATTGCGGTGGACCCAGCGTCGTGGCGCCGGAAACGAGGTCTCAATCCGACTACGAGATCAAGTACGACGGCAGCCGCGTTTTCGGAAACCACTTCGTGCATTTCGGTGCGACCTTGAACCATATACAAGGTGCAGTATCAGCCGCGTCTGCGACCTATCCGCAGGTGGGAACGAGCAGTAGTTGCTTTCCGGGATCGACGCTAATCAGTTGCCTCACCAGCACCGACCCCACCGCATATCCAGCGGAATTCGTGCAGTTGGGCAACGGAATCGGTTTCTCCACTGCGCAGTCGGCTTTCGGTGCTTCCGGCGGAGGACTGGGGCCGGATAACCGTTTCGAAGGCTATGTGGGGGATCGCTGGAAGGCCACGAGAAACTTCACGGTGAACTATGGGTTGCACTACCTGCGCGACACCGGCCTGGTGGACAGCAACCTGGGTCAATCGCCCACGCTGAGCTTGTGGGCGCCGGGACTGGGAGATCAGGTTCGTACTCCGAATACCGACTTCGCTCCAGTAGCGGGATTTGCCTGGGATGTGAACGGCGCCGGCAAAACGGTAATTCGCGCCGGCGGCGGTCTGTATTATGAGAATGCGCTCTGGAACAATGCTCTGCTCGATAGTCCGGCGCGTCTGAAGACGGGGAACTTCTCGTACACCCCAGAAGTTTGCAACTCCGGTAACCCGAACGCTTTCAATTGGCCGACTAATCCGGGCATCGCGGGATCTCCCGTGGCCGGTGGGGCGGGAATCGTGGTGCCGGGCACGAACCTGGTTGAGCCAACTTTTTGCGGCGGTGCTATTTCGTCGGTGGCTGGCGACATCCTGGCGCTGAGCAGCGCTTTCCAGGCAGCTGCGGCCACGAACGGTACGGGACAGCCGAATGGGAACTACGTCGGGACCACACTCAGCGCTGCGAACGTCAACGGATTCGACGTGTTCGATCCTAACTACCGCACTCCTCGCTCCTGGCAGGTGAATGTTGGCTTCGAGCAGGAGTTGCGACCGGGCGTTGTATTCAGCGCGAACTACATCCGCAGCATCGGAGAGCACTACCTGCTTGCGGTGGACCGCAATCACAGCGGGGCGGCGCGTTCTTTCAATCTGGCCAATGCTGAGGCTGCTCGTGACGCGGCCCAGACGGCCAATGGCTGCCCGGTTGGATTCAACCAGGCAGCCTGCATGGTCAACAATCTGGGCCAGGCCGGAGCTCAGGCCGCGTACTCTGTGGCGGGCCTCGACTCGAACAACGCGGTCACCGGCGGAGGGCCGTGTCCGACGTGCGCCTTCCCGGGCATTACTCCAACCGGGACGAACAACACGGGCAACGGCTCGGGAAATGGTTCGCTGGGAACGCTCGACACGCTGGAACCAGTGGGCCGCTCGTTGTACACCGGCTATCAGTTCAAGTTAGTGGAGAGCCTCGCAAACCCGTGGCCGCTGGTGAGGGCGGCTCATCTACAGGTTTCGTACTCGTTGTCGAAATTTATCAGCCAGGCGCAGGACCAGGACTTCGTCAACCTCGCCACCGACAATGACAAGCCGTTGCAATTTACGGGACCGAACGCGCTCGATCGCAAGCACCAGGTTTCTTTCGGGGGAACCTTCGATCTGCCGTTTTTCACGAAGGTGAGCATGTTCGGGCACTTCTACAGCCCGTTGCCGCAGAACCTGCAACTTCCGGAACTCACCAACGGCGGGGAGATTTTTGCCAGCGACTGGCTGGGCTCCGGACTCGGTTCGGGAGCAGGGCCTGAGCCCTTGCCGGGAACGCAGATTGGCCAGTTCATGCGGGCTACCGACAACAGCGACCTGCACACTGTCATCAGCAGCTACAACACGCACGCCGCCGGCCAATTGACGCCGGCTGGCTTGTGCCTGGTGGGCAGCCAATCGTGTCCCGGCTCCGGAACTATCCCCGTGATGACGCTCAGCGACATGAATGCACTGGGTTGGGTTATGCCGCAGGTGGCAGCGCCGCCTTTCAACGCCGTGAACTTTCCCTGGCTGAAGTCGGTCGACGTTAGGGCCGCGTGGGCCATCAAGCTCAAACTGCGGGATCAGTCGATTACGCTCGAGCCCAGCGCCAACGTCTTCAACGTGTTTAACTTTTCCAACTCGTTTCTGCCGGGCAATCTGCCCACGGCATCTTTGCTGCCCGGCGGCCCGAATGGGACCCTGGCGCCCAATGCGGTGGGAGGCGTAACTGGAGCAGGCCTTACTCCGTACCGCGCCACCTTCCAGTCCGGCACCTATGCTCTGGGGGCTCCGCGTCAGTTCGAGTTTGGACTGCGAATCGATTTCTAATCGTTGCCGCTTGAAGTTTTTCGCGCCGGGCCTACGGGTTCAGTTCTGTTCGCAGCCGCTTGGATAGCTTTTCGATCTGCTTCAGTTTTTCGATCACGTCTTTGGGTAGCATACCTTTGCGAATGTTGGCGACGTCCGCCGGAATGGTTTGGGCGGTGCGGGAAAGATCGTCGGCGTCTCGCTGTAGTTGCACCATATCGATGTGCCGCGAACCACTGGCGCTGTCTTTGTCGGGCGCTTGGGGATCGAGCGGTGGCGGGGGCGTCGGGAAATGATGTTCAGTGATTTGCAGAGCGACGATCTGCACAGGAACGATCTGCAAAGCTGCCATCTGTGGAACGGCGATTTGCAGGTCAGCCCGCGCCACAGATAGCCCGAGCATCGCGGACAGTGCCAGCCACGCCAATTTTTTCACAGTCCACCTCCTGCCGGAAGAACAAACCAGGTTCAGGAATCAGGTTCAGGAATCAGGTTTCAGGCATTGTACTGCTGTTGTGCGCTGCGGATTATCCTACGCCGGACGCCTGGCCAGTGCGCTTTGTGTACAATGTGTGCATGCCGCTGCGCTCTCCGCAAGGAAATCCTAAAGCCGTCAAACACAGCCGAACGCCCCCTCCCGAAGATACTTTTGAGGAGCCTGCGTACCTCAAAGCGCTCGGCGAGAAGCAGAAAGCCGTTTCGCTGAAGCTCATGGACGGTCAGACTGTTTCCGGATGGATTGAGTATTACGACAAGAACATGGTGCGCCTGACGCGCGAGGGCGCGCCCAACCTCTTCATCTTCAAGCACGAGATCATGTACATCGCGGAAGATGGCGGAAAACGGAAGTAGGCGCGACCCCGGACCTCGGACGTCCAGACCTCAGCCGTGCCGGGACTGTCATTGCATCCGGGTTTTTGAGTTCCGAGGTCTGACGTCTGATGTCCCGAATCATGTCGCTTCCCAATCATCCCGAAAGCTTTCTTCCCACCATGTCGGCCGTTGCCCGCGAGGCTGGCGCACTGCTGATGCAGTATTTCCATCAGGGACTCAAGATTGAATACAAGGGCGACGCCGATCTGGTGACCGCGGCCGACCGCGCTTCGGAGAAGCTGATCCGCGAGCGCATAAGCCAGCAGTTTCCCGGGCATGACGTGCTGGGCGAAGAGCAGGGGCTGAACGATCAGGGCAGCGACTACCGCTGGTACGTTGATCCGCTCGACGGCACCACGAATTTTGCCCACGGATATCCCGTGTTCTGCGTGTCCATGGGGTTAGAACATCGCTCAGGGGCGGAGGCAAAGCGCGTAGCAGCGGTGGTTTACGATCCCACGCGCGATGAATTATTCTCCGCGGAGCGGGGAAGAGGCGCCCAGTTGAATGACAAGCCGATGCACGTCTCAAAAGCCACGCAACTGAAGGAATGCCTGCTGGCTACCGGCTTTCCCAGCCACAAGCGGCACAAGAATCCGAACATTCACTTTTACCACCAGATCACG
>JBEKWZ010000034.1:0-11037 GCA_049512555.1 Candidatus Sulfotelmatobacter sp.
CAGGCAGTTCGCCAGCTCGCGCACATTGCCCGGCCAGGTGTGGGCCTCGAGTTGATCGAGGAACGCGGGAGAAAGATGCAACGACTGGCCGGGCGGGGCGTAGAGCCGGACGAAGAATTCGGCCAGCTCGCGCACGTCGCCGGGGCGCTCGCGCAGCGGCGGCAAGCTGAGTGGAATGACGTTCAGCCGGTAATAGAGGTCGGCGCGAAACTTGCCGTCGCGCACCATCTGGGCCAGGGCGCAGTTGGTGGTCGCAATCACGCGCAGGTCGACGTGGATGGTGCGCGTATCTCCGAGGCGGTCGACCTCGCGTTCCTGCAGCGCCCGCAGCAACTTGGGCTGCAGCCCGAGCGGCATCTCGCCGACCTCGTCGAGCAGCAGCGTGCCTCCGTGGGCCAACTCAAATTTGCCGGGCTTGGCCGAGACGGCGCCGGTGAAGGCGCCCTTGGCGTGGCCGAACAGTTCGCTCTCGAGCAGGGTCTCGGGAAAAGCAGCGCAGTTGACGGCGACAAAGGCGCGGTCTCGGCGCGGGCTGAGGCGGTGAATCAGGCGGGCCACGAGTTCCTTGCCGGTACCGCTCTCGGCCTCGATCAGAACATCGGCATGGCTGGCTGCCGCCTGCCGGGCGCGGTCGAGCGCCCGCAGCCACGCCGGAGCGTGTCCACCCAATTCTTTGGTGGCCTCAGCCTGGGTCCGGGCCTGGGCCAGGATTCGCTCCGCCGCCTGTTCCAGCTGCTCGAAGGAGACCGGCTTGACCAGGTAATCGCAGGCGCCGTTCTTCATCGCGGCCACGGCGTCGGGGACGCTGGCGAACGCGGTTAACAGAATGACTGCCGTGTACGGAGCCAGCGCGCGCGCCGCCCGCATGACATACAAGCCGTCTTCTTCTTGATCTTGTTGTGTCTGGCCGGAAGTGCCGCCGCGAGTGCGGCCGGGCATGCGAATGTCGGTCACGATCAGGGGATGCAAGCCGCGGCGAAACCGCTCCAGTGCTTCTGCAGCGTTGGCCGCAGTCTCGACCTGCCATCCCCGGCGCAGAAAACGGGCTTCGAGCGCGGTTCGCATGCCGCTGTCATCATCGACCACGAGAACTCGGTTCATTCGGTCACTTCTCCTTCGGTCAGTCCTCTTTCAGTCAGTCCTGCTTCGGTCCATCCTGCTTCGGTGCATGCCGCTTCTGGCCGGTGGCTGAGGTTGAGGGGAAAGATCACGGTAAACCTCGCGCCGCATCCCGGACGGGTTCCCGCCGAGATGCTTCCGCCGTGCTGCTCGACGATCCTTCGGCAGACCGCGAGTCCGAGTCCCGGACTGCCGGACCGGGTGCTGAAGCCGGGCTCGAAGATCGAGGGCAGATGCTCCGGCGAAATTCCCGGCCCGGTATCGGAAACGGTCAGCGCGACCGCCCTTCCGTTCGGAAGTGGCCGGCCCGCAAGTTCGATCCAGCCGCCTCCGGGCATGGCGCGGATGGAGTTGAGCACCAGGTTCAGCAGCACTTGCTCGAGGCCATGCCGATCGGCGGAAAAGAAGACGCCGGACACGCGATTTTGCAGGCTCAAGGCCACGCGCGACTGCCGCGCCAGCGGCAAGAAGAAATCGCGCGCCCACCCAAGCAACTGGCCGAGGTCGACGGGCGCGCGTGCCGGTTCGGGCAGGCTGTGGAACTGCAGGACATTATTCACGGTGGCGGCCAGCGTTCGCAGCCCAGCCTGGACGTGCTCCACCCAGTTGTGGCAGTCCGGGTTGAGGTCGGATTCGGCGAGCAATCCGGCAAAAAGTTCCAGGCTGCCGAGCGGGTTGCGAATCTCGTGGGCCAGCACGGAGGAAATTTCGGCGAGCGCCTGTTCACGGCGAAGTTTTGACTGCGTCTCTTCGAGTTCGAGGCGCAGCCGTTCAACCTCGGACCGCAACTTCGCGTAGGACTGCTCGAGCGAGCCGGCAGCCTCGGAAAATGAACGGAAGGCACGCAGCAGAAACTGCTCATCCTCCAGGGTGGGATTGCCGATGTCAGGTGTGGACGCCGATGCGGGGGCCGGTACCCACTCGGGCCAGCCCGTCGACATAGGCAAAGTAGTCATGTACGCAGGCAAGATTTGCACGGTGCATGCCAATGGACCTGCGCTTAAGAAAGATTTCTCTCAGGATAGCGGCGTCCGGTCGCGATCCGGATGGTCGCGATCCAGTTTCTCGCGATCCAGTTTCTCGCGATCCAAGGGGTGAGGATAAGAAAAATACAGATGGTCGGCGGTGATCGTGTCGCCATCCTCGATCAGAATCGAAGCTCGCTCCATCACGTGCTGCAGTTCGCGCACGTTGCCTCGCCAGGCGTGGGACTCAAGCATCCGGACGGCCTCGTCACTCAAGCGCGGACAGGGCAGGGCCATGGCCGCCGACATGCACGCCAGAAAATGTTCGGCGAGGGGCACAATGTCGGCGCGGCGCTCGGCCAGCGTGGGCAGCTCGATGGGAAAAGCGGAGAGCCGGTAGAAAAGATCGAGACGAAAATCTCCGCGCGCGGCCCGGGCAGCCAGGTCCGAGTTGCTCGCGGCCAGAACCCGCACATCAACCCGCGTCGCTTCCGCAGCGCCCAGGCGCTGAATTTCTTTCTGCTCCAGAAAGCGCAGCAGCTTGGCTTGCATCCCCAGCGGAAGTTCGCTGATCTCGTCGAGAAACAGCGTGCCCCCATGGGCCGCCGCGATTCTCCCCAGTTGCGACTGGACCGCGCCGGTGAAGGCGCCGCGGGTGTAGCCGAACAGTTCGGACTCGAGCAAGGCCTCGGGAATGGCTGCGCAATTGACCACAACCAACGGCTTGGCCGAACGCGGACTGAGCGCATGCAGCGCCCGGGCTACGAGTTCTTTCCCGGTTCCGGTGGGGCCTGCGATGAGCACCGTGGTCGAGCGCGCCGCCACCAGGCGCACCATGCGGTAGACGCGCTGCATGGCGTCGCTCGACCCGATCATCTCGGGAAGAGGCTTCACCGCTGCGGTTTCACGAGGCTCCGGGCGAAGACAAAGCCGTGCACCGGATTCATACTCACTGGCCGCGCTGCAGGCTTCTTCGCTGGTGTGCAGGGCGTCGGGGTTATCTTGCTGGGTGGCGTCTTGCTGGGTGCCGTCTTGCTGGGTGCAGTTCCCGTCGAGGCCACGCGCAGCCTCGGAATCGAGCATCACCACCTGAGTGCCAGGGAAACGCCGCTGGATGATGGCGTTGAGTTCCTCGGCGTCGAGATCGGGGAGACGACGGTCGAGAAACAGGACCTGCCAGTCTCCGATCTCGAGCTTGGCCAGAGCGTCGGCGCCGCCCAGAGCCTGCTGCACAGGACGGCAACGGCCGTTCAGCCGGTGCAGGACCTGCTGGCGCAGCGCACTGTCCGGGCTCGCGATCAAGGCACCGCCAGAATGAGTGAAGAAGGGCAGGGTGGGCATGGCGCTCATTTTCAAGTCTCCAAATCTGTATCGGTACGGGTTACAGCGCGGCAGCCGGGGCGGGAGCCAGGGGCAATCGAACCGTGCAAGCCTCGGCTGTTTTGTCGGCGGGCCCCTCGGCTCTACCCGCTGGAGCCCCTGTCCGGGTGTGGATCCACTCCGCGCCGGCGCGCTCCCACCCGGCGCGGGCGAGCAGCAGGCCCACTTCTGGCCGCGAAAAGGGCGAATACTCCGGTGGCGGGCCCGGGTTCCACGACACCACGAGAGTAGCCTCGTTCCGGTCAGGCGCGGCCACGATCTGCAGATCGCTGCCCTCCCGAGCCAGACTCAAGACCGAGTCCAGAAACCGAAATAACAGCGTGTTCAGAGAGCGGCGATCGGCTCGCACCGCGAGTGCAGACTGGTTCACCAGCGTTAGGCGCACGTTCTTGGCCTGGGCTACCGGAAGCAGATCAGTAACTGTAGTGCGCAACAATTCGTCGAGCCGAAGCAGATCAACTTCTTCCCGGTCCGGGGGCTGGGTGTCGGCGACCTCGCGGATGGCCTCCACCAGAATCCGCATACGCCCGGTGAGTTCCAGTCCCTCGCGTAGCGTGCGGATGTAAAGTTCATTGGGCCGGGGGCCGGCCACGGCCAGCTCGAGCGAACACTGCAGCCCGGTCAGAGGCTGGTTCAGAGCATGCAGCAGATGCGAGAGCAGACTGCGGCCATTCGACGTTTCCTCACGGGCAGATTGAGGCGCGGCCTGAGCACGAGCGCTGCTCATATTGCGACCTCAACCGCGGGCGCTTCCGAGGGAGCGGATGGACCGCTCAGTTCATAGCCCACGCCCCGCACGGTGTGAATCAATTTTGTCGAGTGGCCATCGTCGATTTTGCGGCGCAGGTAATTGATGTAGACGTCAACCACGTTGGTGGTGGTGTCGAAGGTGAGGTTCCAGACGCGCTCAATGATCATGGAGCGCGTGACCCGGCGTCCGAGATTGAGCATCAGGTATTCCAGCAGGGAGAACTCTTTGGCCGTGAGCTCGATCCTGCGCCCGGCGCGCTCGACCAGCCGCTGCACCCGGTCGAGCTTGAGGTCGGCGGCCAGCAGCACCGACTCCGACGGCAGGTGGCTGCGCCGCACCAGCGCCCGAATGCGGGCGGAAAGTTCGCTGAATGAAAAAGGCTTGGCCAGGTAGTCGTCGGCGCCGGTGTCGAGACACTGCACTCGGTCCTCGACCCGGGTTCGCTGGGTCAGCACCAGCACCGGCACGCTTGGCTTTTTGGCACGCAAATGACGCAGCACGCTCACGCCGTCGAGCTTGGGCAGATTCAGGTCGAGGATCACGACGTCGTACTCGGACTCGGTTGCCGCAGTCCGGGCCTGTTCGCCATCCGGGAAAACATCCACAGAGTAATGTTCGCCTTCGAGACCCTGGCGAACGAATTTGGCCAGGGCTTCATCATCTTCTGCGATAAGAATTCGCATAATCTGAACCGTCCTTAATCGAATAGCCCCAGTCTAGTTAGAAACCGCTCAAGTGCAGCCAAAACTACGCTCATACAAAGGTCTGTAGGTGCAGAAATGGCGCCCGGTTTCAATTCGGGAGATTCGCAGCCAGTGCTCCCTGCTGCGAACCTCCGCGGCTAATTCCGTCGTGGTGGCGGAACCAGCGATAATCCGAACGGAGTTCTTCCGAATTGGAGTCACGCGCCTTGCAGGTGTGGAGCAAAACGACACTGAAGTCTCTACTGCTGCCAGGCGGAGTTCTGCTATCGGGTGTCGCGGTGCTCGTCTATTCCGGATGGCTGACGCTGGCTCTGCCCGCCCTCAGCTTCCTCGGCTATTGCGCCTTGATCGGCGGCATGTTGCTGGCTTGGAGATTTCATTCCAGCCGCATCTTCTTCGCCTTAGTGGTACTGTTTCTAGCCCAGGAAGCGATTGCCCTGTTCGGAGGCGGGCGTATCGCACCCGGAACGACTGGTTGGACGGCCGTGCAGACCGCCGCGGTGCTGGTGCCGCTGGACTTCGTCCTGATTGCGCTGATGCACGAGCGCGGATTTACCGTCGCAGCCACCGCGCCGGTCGGGTTGTTCCTGTTCGCGCAATCGGTAATCGTGGCCGTGCTCTGTCGCGCGGCCGAGGGATTGCCCTCGCCGCCGGTTCGCGCGCATCACCTGGCGACTTCGGTTTCAGCGCCGGTTTCCATGCCAGGCTATGCCCTGCTCATATTCTCGGGCGCTGGCCTGTTGCTGCTGGCGCGGTTTCTGGTCATCCGCAAGCCCGTAGACAGCGCGTTATTGTGGTCGCTCTCGGCCTTTTTCCTGGCCCTGCGCTTTTCCGGGAGCGCGCGCGTTACGACCATGTATTCGACCACCGCGGCATGCATTCTGGCGGCTTCGATCATTGAGAGCTCTTACCTTCTGGCCTACCACGATGAACTGACGGCCCTGCCCTCGCGGCGTGCCTACAACGATGCGCTTCTGCGGCTGCAGCATCCTTATTCGATTGCGGTGGTCGATATCGATCACTTCAAGCGCTTCAACGATACCCACGGACACGACACCGGCGACCAAGTCTTGCAACTGGTCGCAGCCAACCTGTCGCGCGTAACCGGCGGAGGACAGGCCTTTCGCTGCGGCGGCGAGGAATTCAATATTTTGTTTCCGGGAAAATCCACTTCTGAAGTTGTGGATCATCTGGAGCGGCTGCGGGCGGCCATCGAGTCCTCCACGTTCCGCGTGCGAGGCAACGACCGGCGCGAAGTCCCCCGGGGACCCGACCGCCGGAACGAGCGGACGCGCGGCCGAGCGCGAAAGGGAGACTCCATTCGGAAACTCGCCCAGGAAAAATCTCCCGCACCGCTCTCGGTGACGGTAAGCATCGGGGTGGCGACATCGTCGAAGGAAAAGTTGCACCCCGAAGAAGTGTTGCAAGCGGCCGATAAGGCGCTCTACCGTGCCAAGGCCAACGGACGGAATCGGGTGGAGACGACAAGTTCGAGCCGGCGGAAAGCCCGTGCCCAAGCCGGAATCGCCTGAACGTTTTCCAAACACAAGCCCGCCAGGCGCAAGCTCGTCGAATCAACCGAGTCATGGGGAGGGCTTTCAGAAGGCGTGCGGCCCGGGCCGTCAACCGTAGGACGGGAAGTATGACGGCCCGGTTCCGAACGTTTCGCAAGCACCGCAGGCCGTGCGGTCAGCCAGCGGTCGTCGGTGGGATCGGGTGTTTCCGGCCGGTGCCCCGGCAGGCGGGACATTCTAAACGGATAAATGCGACGCCGTCGGACTTACCGTTCAAGTCCACCGGCTTCGCAACATATCCAGTACCGCCGCAAGTCGGGCAGTCGTCTGGCGCCACTCCTCTCCCCCCTCAGTGTTAAAGGCATTGTCGACGACGGGAGCGCGAAATTCTCCACAGATCGTTTTGCGTTACGAATCACGAACAAGAATTTGACGGGGTTCGAATTCCCGATCGACTGAAGCGAGAAGCCGTCCTCCAGCTCACGACTCCCCGGACCGGGCGAGAAATAAATGAAACGTCCCAACGCCTTGGGATATCCAACTTTTCAACGTTTGTGGTCGGGCTGAGCGAAACGTCCAACTCTGAATCGTTTCGAAAGTTTCGTTCGGAGAGGAGCGCACCATGATTCTGGGCATGACGACATCGACGTTCACGCTAATCCACGTATTGCTGAGCCTGGCGGGGATTGGTACAGGGTTCATCGTGGTCTACGGACTGCTCACCGGGAAACGGCTTGACGGCTGGACTGCTATTTTTCTCGCGACCACGGTCTTAACCAGCCTCACCGGATTTTTGTTTCCGGAGGAACACATCCTGCCCTCCCACATCGTGGGAATCATCTCGCTGGTGGTGCTGGCGGTAGCGATCGTGGCGCGCTATGCGCTTCACCTGTCGAACGCCTGGCGATGGATCTACGTAGTCTGCGCCGTGCTGGCCCTATATTTGAACTCCTTCGTCGCGGTCGTGCAATCGTTTCTGAAGGTGCCGGCTTTAAAGGCGCTGGCGCCGACGCAGAAAGAGCCGCCATTTCTGGTCGCTCAACTCGCGGTGATGGCGGTTTTCATCGTGCTAGGTATTTTGTCGGTGAAGAGATTCCACGTGGAGCGGGTTACCGCTTGATCGGCAGACTCACTGGTTATAACGTATCGACCGATGACAAATGATGTGGGATGCGGCTTCGCTACGGCTCATCGAGTAGATCGGTGCAAACGATCCCACTGTTGACCTTGGAAAAGTAGGATTTCGCCGCCCGGACGATCCTAGCCTGAAAGATGCCAGTTCTTGAAGCCCGCCGAATTCCGGTTTCGGTTGGAGGGACGGCCCTGTTTCGGGAACGGACCTTCCATTTGTGAGTGAACAGTCTTCCCAGCGGCAGCGCGGAGGCGATAATGGTATGTCTGCGCGAATTCCCGCTGCAGCCCGACAAACCAAAGTTGACCGAACCGCTGGGGACGCTGCACGAGAATCGCGAGGTCCGGTACGCGAACATGTTTACGCGAACATGTTTACGCCAACATGGATGTCTTTGCATTTCCTTCGCGAACTGATACTTACGGAAATGTCGTGCTCGAGGCGTTGGCTTCGGGGGTGCCGGCGGTAGTGACGAATGAAGGCGCCCCTCGGTTCATCGTCCGCTCGGGCGAAACTGGATTTGTGGCCAACAGCCTGCAGGAATTCTGCGGAAGCATCTTCCAACTCGCGATGCGGCCTGAGCTACGTCAGAACATGGGTGCGGCGGCCAGAGCTCATGCCTGACCGCGTCGTGGGACAAGGTCTTCGAGTCTGTCTTTGGCGGATATGAGCGTATCCTCAGGGAAAGCGTTCCTACTGGGAAGAAGGTAACGGTTGCGGCCTAACACCGGAGTAACTGCGCCGTACCTTGGGTAACCACCATCCTGGGGCTAAAGCGAGGTAAAAGAGGGAATATGCAAAGTGTCCAAGTGCGTCGTGCTGCGAAGGCTGCCCTCTTCTTGCCGCTGTATAGTTTTCTTCTGCTCCACGCCCCGGCGCAAGCGCAGCAGGCGGACGAGGCCGCAGCCTCGGTCAAGATCTCGCCCTTGCCGGTGGAAGATGTTGTGAGAAATCTCCAGCAGAAAAATGCGGAGCGAGCCGCTGCTCTCGAAGAGTTTGCCGGAACGCGCGTCTACCGCCTGCAGTATCGTGGCATCCCCAGCGATCACGACGCCGAGATGGTGGTCAGCATGACTTTCCACGCGCCGGCTGCGAAGCAGTTCAGCGTGCTTTCGCAGACGGGGTCGAAGTTCATCGTCGAGCACGTTTTCATGAAACTGCTGGAAGGCGAGCAGGAGGCAGCCAGCGACGAAAACCGGCGCCGCACTGCCTTGAGCACCGATAACTACGACTTCGCGCTGGCTGGTTACGAGAGCGATGCCGACGGTGGACGATATATCCTCGATTTGTTGCCGAAAACCAAGAACAAGTTTCTTTATCGCGGAAAGATCTGGGTCGACGACAAGGACTTCGCGGTAGTGCGGATCGAAGGCGAGCCGGGGAAGAATCCATCCTTCTGGATTAAGAAAACTGAAATTGCACACCGGTATGTGAAAGTGAACGACTTCTGGCTTCCGGCCGAAAACCATACGGAGAGCGTCACCCGGCTCGGAGGACGCGCCATCCTCTCCATTGAGTACAGGGATTACAAGATCACAAGAGCGAATGCTCTGCCGGTTGAGAACGCGCGCGAGGACCAGAGATCGTCCCAAGCCATTGGGATGCGCTGAGGCCGACGGTCGATTGAAAGTCTAGGACGAAGGCCTCGAACATTGTCCACCGAGTGGTGTTGGTCACTTCCTCTGCGATATGCTTCTTTTTCGTTGAGGGGGTAACTCATGCGCCATCCAGTATTCGTTTTCATCATTCTGCTTGTTGTTTCGATTACTGCCAGCACTCAAAGCACGCGGCATCCGTTCAACGTCGACGATGCTGCAACGCTGCGGAGTGCGGCGGCCGTCGCGGTTTCGCCCGATGGCAAAAGCGTTCTCTATCGCGTGCGTTTCGGCGGCGCCAAGGGACCGGACAACACGGAGTGGCAGTTGATCGGGACTACTGGCGGCGAGTCGCGTCACTTGACTGTTCCAGAGAAATTCCGGCCCGCCGGATTTACTCGCGACGGCGCTGCGCTCTACGGCGTGTACGAAGTCAACAAGATGGGGCAGCTCGCCACGCTGGCGCTCGCGCCGCCCAACACCGCCGCTGCCGCCGCGGCCACGCCCGTGCCGCTGACCTCGTTGCCGCGAGGTGTTCATTCGGCGATGATTTCTCCCGACGGCGCGCATTATGCCATTCTGGCCGATCAGCGGCTGCCCGATGCGCTGGCGGATGTACATACCGTCATCGAAGCCGAATCGATCAGTCTTTACGTTGTCGGCACCGATGGTTCAGGCGGTGCGTGGTGGTGTCCAACATTGAAAGACGTGGCCGAGGTCGCATGGTCGCACGACGGCACTTCGCTAGCAGTTTTGTCGCAGACACCGAAAATCGGTTTTCATTATGTCCGCTCGTTTATCGACGTTTGCAGCGCCACGGGCGCGCGGCACGTCGCCACCATTGATGAAGCCACGAGTGGGATCGGCTGGATCAATGGCGACAAGGACCTTGCTTTCTTGAGTACCACCACAGACGTTCTGACGCCGGACCACGTCTGGACCGTCGCCGGCAGCGGTGGAACTCCGGTCGATCGCACGCCGAAGCTCGAAGGCAGCGCGGAGGAGTTGTCAGTCGATGCGAGCGGGAACGCGTGGGTGATGGTGGCGCACGGCGTCCGGTCAGAGGTCGACGCATTTCAAAATAACGCGCTCGTCCCCGCCTACCAGTGGCCCGGCGGGACCGTCGCCAACTGGGTCGCACCGCAGATCGCTTCCTCTCCCCAGGTTCAGGCCTTCACTGTTGCCGATCCACAACACACCTCCAACGTTGCCATCGCTCACGACAAAGCTCTGCAAAAGATCACCCACGAAGGCGACGAGCAATTGGCGAAAGTTGCATTGGGCGACGTGCGGGCTGTGCACTGGACCAGTAAGGAAGGGATTGCACTTGAAGGCATTGTGACATTTCCTTCCGATTACCAGGCGGGGAAGACGTATCCGTTTCTCGTGCTGCCCCACGGCGGGCCGGAAGCGAACGACACGCTTCGGCTCGACACGTTTTCGCGAATCATTGCCGGCATGGGCTACGTGGTGCTGCAGCCGGAATATCGGGGCTCAACTGGATATGGCACGGATTTCCTGAACGCCATCTACCAGCACTTCGGGGATCGCGCGTACCGCGATGTCGATAGCGCGACCGACTATGCCATCTCGCAGGGCTGGGCTGATCCGAACCGGCTGGCCATGTTCGGCTGGAGCGCCGGCGGCTTCATGACTTCATGGACCGTGACGCAGACGCATCGCTACAAAGCTGCCATTGAGGGCGCCGGTATCACCGACTGGCTTACTTTCATGTGGACCAGCGACGTGCAGCAGATCGACTACGATGCCCGCTGGACCGATAAAGATCCCGGAGCGTTCTTTGCATTTTCCGCCGTCATGCATGCGGAGAACGTGACCACGCCGTTGCTCGTGTTGCATGGCGCGGCCGACGAGCG
>JBEKWZ010000035.1:0-11027 GCA_049512555.1 Candidatus Sulfotelmatobacter sp.
GAAAGCTGCGGTACGAAGGCGAGCATATTCCGCCGCTGGTGGTGCTCGACCGCGAAAACCTGAGCCGCGACAACGGCTTCACTTTAGGGAACGTGATTTACCTGAGCACGTTCTCGAAAACGCTGGCGCCGGGAATCCGGCTGGCATGGATCGTCGCGCCGGAAGATGTGATCAGCAAGCTGGTGCAATTGAAGCAGGCCGCCGACCTGCACACTTCCACCTTCAACCAGTACGTGGCGTATGAAGTCGCGCGCGACGGCTTTCTCGACCAGCACGTCAAGCTGATTCGCCAGGTTTATCGTGAGCGCCGCGATGCCATGCTGCAGGCGCTGCACGAATATTTCCCGCCCGAGGTGACATGGACTCATCCTAAAGGCGGGCTGTTTCTTTGGGTCACCATGCCCGAAGGGACGGACTCGCAGGCGCTGTTCCGCGCAGCGCTGGCGGAAGACGTCGCGTTTGTTCCTGGCGACTGTTTCTATGCCGACAATGGCCACGAGGGCGGTCGCCACATGCGGCTGAACTTCTCGCACTCGCAGCCAGAACTGATCCACGAGGGCATCCGCCGCCTGTCGGTTGCGGTGAAGATGCAGCTGCGCTCAACACATCTGATCCGCTAATAGAGGAGCGTTCTCGAGTTCATCAGCGGGCTTTGGTTGCGAGCATTCAGGTTGCTTATCGGAGGATTCCATGTCTCCGTCTTCCGTCGTCGAAACAAACTCACCGGTCGCACCCGCAGGATCGCGCATTGCCAAGGGACTGTTCCAGGTCGGCGCGTTTTTCCTTTGGTTTATCGGCTCGCTCTTTCTTGCAGCCGGCCGCTTGGATTGGATTCGCGGCTGGATCTCCGTCGCCCTGGTGGTTGTGGCAATGCCGGCGGTCGGCTTGATTGCACAGCGCTACAATGCGCCCGTACTGGAGGCGCGTTCAAAATGGCGCCGCAAGGTCACCAAGACCTTTGACAAAGTCTTTTTCGCGACCTACGGCCCACTGATTTCCATCCTGCCCGCGCTCGCTGGGTTGGACGCTGGGCGGTACCACTGGACTTCGCTGCCCTTTGGCTTTGTCTATGCCGGGTCCATCTTGTTTGTCCTCGCCCTGGCACTGATCACTTGGGTTATGGTGGTTAACCCGTTTGCTGAGAAGACCGTTCGCATTCAGACCGATCGCGGACACCGCGTGGTCACATCCGGCCCGTACCGCTGGGTTCGCCATCCTATGTACGCGGGCATCACTTTGCTATTTGTGTCCACGGCGCTCGTCTGGGGTTCGGTGTGGGCGCTGAGGCTGGATGCGGTGATGGCCGTGCTCATCATCTGGCGCACTGCCATGGAGGATCGAACGCTTCGGCAGGAACTTCCTGGCTACGAACAATACGCGGCGGTCACGCGCTATCGATTGCTGCCGGGAGTGTGGTGAGCCGGTGGAACGCTGTCTAATACAATTACGAAGCCGAGACCTGTTCCAATCCTTGCGGACGGTTTCAGGGGCTTTTCCGTTGTGACCTCAATCACATTTTCCCGTGATGCAAGGCACCGCATAACCGCGCCCCCGGACTCATGCTGTAAGTGCCCAAAGTCGGCCGAGTCGAGCCCTTAGCTGAGGGCTGACATAGCTGACAGCGGTTACCGGAGGTGCTCTATGACGGTCACAATGTTCGTTACGCTGATCGTAGTGATGCTGGCGCTCGGACTCTTCGTTTTTCGCGCCATCCCTGGAATTCGCGCCTACTTTGATTATCGGGGAAAACGCCTGATCACCTGCCCGGAGACGCACAAGGCCGCGGCCGTCGACGTGGCCGCCGGAGAAGCCGCGGTGGGAGCATTCCTCTCGGAGCCCACGCTTCGCCTGATGGAATGTTCGCGCTGGCCCGAACGCCAGAACTGCGGCCAGGAGTGTCTGAAGCAGATCGAGATTGGTCCCGAGAATTGTCTGGTCTGGAATATCGTTGGGCAGTGGTACGAGGGGAAGAATTGCGCGTTTTGCCACAAGCCCATCGGTTCGCTACATCATCTCGATCACGCGCCTGCGTTGTTGGGGCCGGACTCGAGGACTTTCGAGTGGCGGGAATTTCGTCCGGAGCAGCTTCCCGACGTCTTCGCGACCCACCGACCGGTCTGCTGGAACTGCCACGTAACGGAAACATTTCGCCGCCTGCATCCCGAGCTGGTCACCGACCGGCGGTTTGAACCCAAGAGAATGATGTAAGGAACCGGCCCTCTGGCTAGGGAGTTGCAGCAGGGACGTGCCCGCTCTGTGCCAGCCCTTCGTAGCGCGCCAGGCTAGCCTTCAGTCGCGCCACTAATCCGGCATTCTGTTGCTGGGTCGCCAGCTGCAGGGCGCGGCGGGCTGTGCTCACTGCCTCGGAGTAACGCCCAGTGTCGGAGTAAGTAGCGGCCAGCATCTCAAGAATCGTGGGCTCCTGCATTGCGGAAAGCTTGGCCGCTTCTTCGAATTGCACTACGGCTGCTGGCAGGTCGCCTTTCGCGGCCAGCACGCGTCCGAAGTTGTAGCGAAAATCGACGGCTTGGGGCGCGAGAGTGACGGCTTTATCCATGTGCAGCACGGCGTCGTCCAGCCTACCTGCACGGGCCAGCGCGACGCCAAGGCCATTCTGCGCGCCGGCCGATTCTGGTTGCAGCTCAAGGCCCTTATACAACTGCTGAATCGCCTCATCCAGCCGGCCGCTCTTGGCGGCCAAGGCATCGCCCAGATTGACGTGTGCGGCGCCGTTGTCGGGGTTGAACTCCACCGCTTTTTCGAATTCAGGAATCGCTTCGTCGATCCTTCCACTTTCCGCGAGCGCACTTCCCAGGTTGTTGTGGGTTTGCGAACTTGCAGGATTAAGTTCGATCGATTTCCGGTATTCCACGATGGCTTCGTCGAACTTTCCGGTCGCGACCAAAGCCGTTCCCAGGTTGTCGTGTCCGCGCGGGTCTTCGGGAGCCAGGGTCAGGGCCTGCTTCCAGGCCGGCACCGCGGCGTCATACTGTTTCTTGTCGGTCAATTGCACCGCAACGTCGAACAGACGGTAAAACTCGGTCGCCGGGGCCTCGATCTTCTCCAGCCCGCCGGGAGCGATGTTCATAAATTCGGGAATGTTTACGGCTCGGTTAGATTCTGTGGCGTGCTCGATCAAAATTGCGGGCGTATCGTTTCCGTTCTCATCGATGTGAGTGAGATACATCTGAGTGTAGAGCGACGGAGTCTTGGACGAGAACACGAGCCAGCGCCCGTTGGGCGACCAGCTGTGCCACGAGTTCATACGCTTCAGATTGCAGTTGAGCAGCCGTTCTTTTCCGCCCTCGAACGGGACGATATATAAGTGGCTGTCTGGCCGCATCAGCAGGCCGTTCTTGTTGCGCACGAACACGATCCACTTGCCGTCAGGAGAGACCTTGGGGAAGTTGTTGCTCATCCCGTTTTCCGAGGCGCCGACCACGCGTTCTGATTTGCCGCCCTTGCCGTCGTTGAATGGGATGCGGTAGAGGTCGTACTGCATCTGGGTCTCGTTGGGATCGTTGGCGTAGAGTGCGCGGGGATGGTCCTCGTAGGGATCTTTCGCCACTCCGCGCGAGTAGACCAGATATTTGCCGTCGGGACTCCAGAAGGCGCTGGTATGCACGTAATTGGGATCGTCGGCTCCGGGTAAAACCTGCAACTTGCCAGTCTCGCGGCTGTACCAGCCCAGTACGCCGCGCGTGGGAAAGAACACCTGACCAAAGCCGTAGTCGCTATAGAATCCGTTGTAAAGCCGGTCAACGACTCGCCTTCCGTGCCCGCCCGGGACGTCGATGGAGTTGACGACATACTTTCCGTCCGGCGAAACCTGTGACATAAAGCCGTAGCGCTTCTGCGCCAGTTTGTCGCTGGACGCACTCCAGTGGATGACGTAATCGTTGCTGATGGAGCTGACTTTGTGGATGGGGATCAGACCATACAGTCCTTTGTCGTTCTGCGGCCCGTCTACGTCGATACCCAGCGTCTTGCCGTCGCGTGCTATGGAGTGACAGTTGGCGCAGGTGGGCAGCCCGGTCATCACGACCTTGTTCTCTGTGCCGGACACATAGCGCAGGCGCCACTTGATTTTGGGGAGGAGGGAATCGGGCAGCGGCTTGATCACCCCGCGCTCAGCCTGGTCTGGCGTCGGTGGGATGAGAGGAACATCGCGGTAGAAAATCGGAGCTCCGACCGGATCTTTGGAGGTTTGAAGATTGACTAGGCCGCTCGACACGGGGTCCGCTGCATCTTACTGCGAAACCCGGCAATGGTGACGGTGGCCGGGCCCTTCACGGAGTGTTTCTTGATTTCGGCCCAAGTCTTGGCATCCGGCTGCCAGGTGTGCGCGGCCTGCTGCTCGGGCGTGAGAGTAGGTGGCACGTAGCCCGACAGGCTGGTATCGAGTTCGCCCAGCTTCATCTTCTCGCCCTGCGACCACAAGTGGATGGCGTGCGAGCGGTCGGCGAATGTAATGTCGATCCGCCACAATGTGGCAGCGGGTTCGGCATCCCGCCACTGGAACGTTGGAGCAATGATGTCGGGCGGAAATAGGGATCCCTCCGAGGGATAGTCGACAATGATTGCGCTGACCGACGGCGGCGGGGAGTTGGCGTAGAGCCCAACCGCAAGCACGGCGGCGATTAGCGCCGCCAGCATCCATTTCATGTGCTCTCCTAAGTTCGAGCGGTCCAAGGCTTGGCCTGGAGTTCTGTACAACTCGACGGCTGGGGAGATATTAGGGAGACAACGGCGACCACGCCGTGATTGTGATCACAGGGGTGCGGTGTAAGTTTCGGGTATGCCGCTCAGTATTCAGTATTGAAGATCGGGCTGACGTGCGCGACCTGGAATAATAGACGGCCTGGAATCTGCGCGATCTGAATCGTCCAGGGCGACCTGCTCGCCCCAAACTGCATCTTACTGATAAAGTGGGAAGAGAAGTTCCCTCGATTGCGGGGGGATCGGGGCGTGGAAATCATCCTGGAACAAGTGGGGAAAGTGGCCGCAGAATCTGGCGGACGACTCGTTGAATCTTGGGGATTTACCGAGGCTGGCATGCTAGCGGGCGAGCGGAGTTTGTTTGCGGAGAATGGACTGGCAACAGTAGACCGCGAACACCGTCTGGGCGATATTTCAATCAACTGGACCTGGAGCCATTATCAATTTGAGACTGAGCTATACAGCGCGTGTAGGCCTGCTAACCGTGTCGATTTTGTGCTCTCCGGCGTTTTGCGCAGGTCAAAGCGCCTCGCAAAGCCAAACATCAGAACCCGCCCCATCCTCCCAAGCCCCCGTGACCAATCCTCCGGCGCAGGATAAGCCCGCCGACCAGCCGTCTGCCCAGAATCCTCAGGGTCAAACCAGCCCGGCCCAGGAAGATGCAAAGAAGAACGAGGACGCGAAGAAGGGCGAGGATGCAAAGAAAAACGACCGGATGTTTTATGTTATGCCCAACTACTTGACCGTGGATGGTCAAGGGCACGTGCCGCCAGTCACCTGGAAAGAGAAGTTCTCTATGGCAGCAAAGGGCTCGTTCGACCCCTATGAGTTCACGCTCGTCGGAATTGTGGCGGGCATTCACCAGGCAGCCGATAACGATCCGGGGTTTGGACAGGGCTTCAAGGGATATGCGAAGCGTTATGGAGCGGCTTTCGCCGATCAGGTGGATGGCAATATCATGGTGGGCGGCGTTTTCCCCTCAATCATGAAAATCGATCCTCGCTATTATCGATTGGGCAGGGGTTCGTTCGCGCACCGCTTTGGCTATGCCATCGACCGTCTTTTGATCGCTCGCAAAGACTCCGGGGGGCACATGTTCAACGTTCCCGAGTTTGCCGGCAACGCGGTGGCAATTGGCATTTCTAATGTTTATTATCCGGCTGCTGACCGGAACTTTTCAGGGAATCTTAATGACTGGGGAACGCAGATGGGCCTTGACGCTCTCGGAAATGAGTTGAAGGAGTTTTGGCCCGATATTCACGCCGCATTGCAAAAGAGCCACGAGCGCAAGCTGCAGAAACAACTGCAGAAGGCCCAGCAGAAAACATCAAATTAACGTTCCCACATACGGGTTCCACACCTACCGTTTTCTGCCATTGGCGTGCATCCAAACACCGACTCAAACAATCCAATTGTGATTGCTGAAGGAATTGTCTGAAGAGCGCGGCAGATCTGGGCGGAGCTCGCCCTAATAAAGATGTGGGGGGAATTTGAAAGCGATTCGATTCGTTTGCATGGCGGTCGCAGTGAGCGGGATATTGGCAGCATCGTCTGTACGGGCTCAGGAACCGGTGGACGCGCGAGAACAATCGCAAGAAGGGACGGTATGGTCGGGGCTCGACGATGCCGCGCCGGCCGAGGTTTCGCAAGGCCAGGAGCCAGCGTCAGCACCCGCAACCACGGATGGAAAGTCTCCGGTGCCCGACGCGCCAAAGCCCCAGGTCAGCCCTTCGACGGCGGGGAACCCTGATGAGGAGTATGGAAAGCAAAACAAGAGAATTCTGGGGATCGTACCCAATTACCGTGCGGTCAGCGCCAACACGCATTTGCCCCCGCTGGACTTCAAGAATGAAATTTGGCTGGCGACCCAGGACACATTCGACTATTCGGATTTCATTTTCGTAGCAGCGCTTTCGGGAATTGACATGGCTGGTAAGGCGCAGCCGACTTTTGGGCAAGGTGCTGAGGGTTACGGCAAGTACTACTGGCACGTTTTTGCCGACACCGGCATCGAGAACTACATGGCGGAAGCGATCGTCCCTTGGGCAACGCGAGAAGATCCGAGATACTACACGATGGGTAGAGGCGGATTCACCAAGCGGACCGGTTATGCGCTAAGCCGGCTCTTCATCACAAGGACCAACTCGGGAAAGAACACTTTTAATCTCTCGGAGATCGTCGGGGCCGGAGGGGCGGCGGGCATCGGCAATGCATATTATCCGGCGGAAGCCAACCCGTGGGTGAAAACGTACCAACGATGGGGAACACAGGTAGTCTTGGACGGCGTGTTCAACTTGGTAAAAGAGTTCTGGCCTGACATCAATAAGGCGGTGTTTCGCGGGAAATATTAATTCCGTCTTGGGGGCGTGGGAAATCGCGCGTTCGTTCCAGGCGCAGAGAAGGCGACCCATCCGGGTCGCCTTTTCTGCTGGGCTAATTTGCCGTTTAGAAATGAAGCACTAGTTGCGCGGTCAGGGTTCGGGGCGTTACGTAATGCGTGCCGCTGAACGTGGAGAGGAAGTTGTAGAGTGCGTACTTGTTGGTTACGTTAATGACCGTGAGTTGCGCACTCCATTTGTACTTGTCACCGCGAAACAGGTTGTCGTGTCCAAAAGAGACATCGAATAGATTGCGCGGGGCAATGCGCGGCGGATTGTGGTCGTCATTCTCCGCGCCGACCGCCGGCACCTGGATAAGACTTGTGCCGAACTGCGACGCCAGGCAGGCGGAAGGCAATGCCGTGGTGGGGGTTGCGCGAACGCCATTGCAGGTAAACCCGGCCTGGGACTCCTGATCGGCGCTTAGCGGGTTTCCAAAAACGTCCTGCATCAGAACCGCTGGCTGCCCCCCGATGGTGGTCGACTGTGGGCAATCGTTGCTTGGACTGACACCGTAGCAGGGCGCATTGCCGGCGACCAGGCCGCTGTCATATCGCCAGTTAAAACCAGCCCAGGGTCCGCGCTTCCAGGGCTGGTACTGGAAGTGGGTGGTTTGATTGAGCTTCTCGTCATGGTCAATGCGGAAGGGAAGTCCCGCAGCAGTCGCTACCGTCGCGCCCGCTCCACCAATCTGTGGCTGGAAGAAACGCGCCGCTACGCTGGAAAAAACCATTAACGCCGAAAAGCCGTGGATATCGGGAACGCTCACGCGCCCCGCATATCCGGGAATCTTCGAGTTGTGCCATTCAATGGGGAACGTGATCGGAGTGTTGCCGAGCACGCTGAAGTCGTAGCCATTGTGCGTGTATTTCGTGATGTACTCGCCGGAAAATACGAGGAAACGCCCGAACGCCTGCTCGATGCCAGCGTGGAACTCGTTTCGAAACCCAGGATTCAATGCACCGCTTGCACCCGGCGCGCACAGAAGCAGGGGAGACAAGACCGCGTTCTCGCATCCGATGCTCGAAAGAACCAGATTCTCGTTGAAAGGAGATTCCAGCGTACGCGCGTACGAAACGCGAAGAACGGTGCTGGTCTTCTTGATGTTGTAAGCGATGCCAACTCGGGGCTCGGCCTGGCGCGCCACGGTGAGACCGTTGTAGAGATCGCCGCGCAAGCCCAGGTTCAACGACCAGTTCCCCTTGGTGATGTTGTCCCGCACGTACAACGCGAGCTCCTTCACATCCGTGTGGCCGTTGAAATCATAGAGGACGCCGCCGCGAGTCAAGTCGTAGGGCAGCAGGGTGGGATTGAAATTCGGATAAAGCGCCGAGCCCGGCGCATTCGGATTAGTGGCAGTGTTTGCCTGAAGCGCTCCGGCGCATTGGGTTGGATCGGTGATCCCTGGCGCGGGCGCCGCGACGTACTGTTGCTGGTCGATGGAAAACGTCACGCAGGGAGCGTTGTAGGTTGGGTCGACGATCCCCAGGGTGTCGTTTTCATTGAGAAAAGTCTGTTCGTAGGTGACTCCTGCCTTGATGTTATTGATCCCCTTGACGTAGGAGATATCAGACCGAATCCCGGCGTTGGTGAGGGTTCGGTTCTGACCCACCGACTGTCGTTGCAACCCCGGCGGCCCAAGGTCGGCAAAGGGATCGCTGCTGGGGTAATAGTTATAGTCGTCGCGCCGCACGAATGCGCCGAGAGTGAATACAGCGTTCGCACTCAACAGCCGCGTCCATGAAGGAGCGATGTTGAAGGTGCCAATCTTGGAGCGCTGATCGGTTGCTCCGACCGTAACGCCGTTCGGAGCCACCCCGCCGTAGTTATTCACATCCTGCGCATCCACGCCGTCCAGTCCGCTCCATGCCGTGGCGTTCTGCCCATCGAAAGAGTTCGGTGTCTGGAACCAGCTTCGGCTATAGCCGAGGTTCAGGTGAATCGAATCGGCGGTTGAGACTTGGTAGTCGACGCGGTCGAACAGGTTCTGCTCGTTGCCCTTGTCGTGCAGCACCGTGAATTCCGGCGGGTCGAGGAAGCGTCCGGTGTTCAAGCCGCCCGCGGAGATGAAATTTCCCCAATTCTTGCCGCCATAAGCAACCTCAGCTGCCAGCGTGGAGGTTCCAAACGATCCGTACGAAGCGGTCACGCTGCCATGGGGTGTGGTTACGCCCTGGCCCGAGCGCGTAGTCGCTACAATGACGACGCTGGTTTTTCCCCCGTATTCGGCCCCCGGCGCGCCGGAGATCACTTCCAACGATTGGATCGAATCGAGCGGAACCTGATTCGAGAACACCTTGCTCTGCTGGTCGGTGATGGGCTGGCCGTCGACGGAGAACGAGTTCTCCGCGTGATCGCCGAGACCGTGGAAAAGGCCGTTGGAATCGGCAGCGATACCTGGAGTTGAAAGCGTAACCAGCGAACTCAGCGACGATGAAGCGCTCTCCAAGGGAAGTTTGTCGAACAGGTTCCTGTCTACGTCGGTATGGAAAGTGGAGTCGTTCTCAACCAAATCCCCGCCGTTCGCCTCGACTGTTACTGAGGTAGTCGAGGTTGCCACTTCCAACTTCACGACGATATTTACGGGTACAGCCGAGCGCGGCTCGACGTCCCGGACTGAGGCCGCAAAGCCTTCCGCAGTGACCACGAGGTGATAAGGGTTGAAAGGGATATTGGTGAAGGCAAACTTTCCTGATGCGTCAGAAGTGGTGGAGCGATCGAACCCGCTGACGGGGTTGCGGATTTCGACCTTGGCGTTAGGCACGACCGCGCCCGTGGGATCGATCACGCTTCCGTTGATGGAACCTGAGTTTCCGACGGACTGCGCGCCCGCCAACGTAACTGCAAGCGATAGCGCGAACGCCGCCAATGCGGCGAAGCGCCTGGTATGAAAAGTAGGCATTATGCCCTCCTGTAGGAAGAAAGGAAAAATAGGGAAATGGTCCGGCCTCGACTTACACTTCGAGCCGGATCATTCGATATTGTGGGAAACCCTACAGGACAGGAGGACCGCGAATCCCCAGTTCTGAAAAATCGAACCGAGTTTTCGCAATGACGTCTTCTTCACGCAACAGACCGATTGCGGCAAATACCGGAGCAGTCTGGACGGTGCTTTGAGTGGGGCTGGCGCTGTGCGCCACAACGCAGATCGAGCAGGAAGCGGATTCCGTCTGGTTGGGGTGATTGTGGGTAGACTCCGCCGCCATTGTCCAAAACATCAGGGACAGGCCGAGCCACGCCGACCATCTCACCCACGAACGCATAAACTAACCCCAGACCACGACTTTGCTGCTTTTTGGATTAGACTCTGTTCAGCTTATAACGGTTATCCACCGCAAGGCAATTATCGGCAGGTTACTATAGAAAGGGCGGGCGGGTGTCCGATCGCCTGCCAGACGCACTTATTCTCAAACGCGAGGGAAGCATGTCGGAACCAACCTACGAAGAACTCAAAGCGAAACTGTCTCAGCTCGAAAAAGAAGTCGAAACCAAGAAGCGAAGCGGCGACCTGATCTTCAAAGTCGGCGAAAAAGGCGGGGTCAGCGTCTATGGACTTGGCCGTTTTCCGGTCACTCTCTACTACGAGCAATGGAACCGGTTGCTCGGCGCGGCCAACGAAATCAAGGCTTTCATGGAAGAAAACAAATCCCGGCTCAAGCTCAAGGAGCAGGGCTAAAAACCGCAGTTGTCGGTTCTTAGTTCCCAGTTCCAGGTAAGCCTCCGAGGGCTGCCACCAGGGTAACCAACTGAGAACTGAGAACCGGGAACTAAGAACTATTTTTCGGTCTATAATAGAGAGACTGTGCCCAAGTACTCCATCGTCGTCCCGCTGCACAACGAGCAGGAGAACGTCACCGACCTCTACGACCGCCTGAAAGCGGTTATGGAGGCGCACGGTGAAACTTTCGAAATCGTGCTGGTGGATGATGG
>JBEKWZ010000036.1:0-11001 GCA_049512555.1 Candidatus Sulfotelmatobacter sp.
GAATATCTTCTTTCTGGACCTGCATCACCTCCACATCCGGGATGCTTGGCGGCGCACCCATGGCATGCTTGTACGGCCGAACGGCTCCGACAATCAGAGCGACCACGATTACGCCAAGAACTCCGCCGATCAATAGATAGCGTTTCTGGATCTTGTTCATGTTGTCTCCCGCCAGCCTGTGAGGTAGTCGCTGACGCAATCGATTAACGATATGGATGCGTTTTCATCCCAGAGGTTATATAAAAATCTACAACGGTTTATCACAGTAATCAGTTTCCGGCAGCAGGCCCGCCGAGACATCGATCGCCCCCTCTCTCGATTCCTGCGATTATTGCCCTGTCACGGAAACTGGGATCGTCTTGCAGAAACGAGAAGTGATAAGCGAAACGAAGCCAACATCCATTGCATTATCAATAGGTTAAAAATGAGCGGCTGCTGGTCAGATTCGAGGAGGCACCTTGAATCAGCGTCGGATCTTCGCTCTCAGGACGTCGTAGTAAGGCGCATCCGATCGAGGGGCGAAGGGACAAGAATGCCGTGAGTAAATAGCGACATTAGGCGAAGGACGGGGGGTCTCGTCCCTTTTTTATTACAATGCGTGAGCGCGCTTCGGAGGTTACAGATCTGAAGCCGGTCACACTGTCTCATGCAAAATCATGTTCTGGTCACCGGGGGCGCGGGGTTTATCGGCTCTAACTTCGTCTTGCAGCAGATGCAGGATGCGTCCGCAGCGATTTTGAATCTGGACAAGCTGACGTACGCGGGGAATCTGTGCAACCTGGAAAGCATTGCGGCGGACCGGCGATACAAGTTCATTCACGGCGATATCGGCGATCGGGAACTGGTCCGGCAACTGCTGGAAGCCCACCGGCCCGGCGCCATAGTGCATTTTGCGGCGGAAAGCCACGTGGACCGGTCCATCCGCGGGCCGGAGGATTTCATTCGCACCAATGTCGACGGAACTTTCGCCTTGCTGGAAGAGACGCGGGCGTACTGGAACGCACTTCCGGAAGCGGATCGAAACAGTTTTCGGTTCCTGCATGTTTCCACCGACGAGGTGTATGGCTCGCTCGGGCCAGCGGACCCGCCGTTCAGCGAAACCACTCCTTACGCTCCGAACAGTCCGTACGCGGCGTCGAAAGCCGCGTCCGATCACCTGGTGCGCGCCTATCACCACACTTACGGCCTGCCCACGCTGACGATAAATTGTTCGAATAATTACGGTCGATTTCAGTTTCCAGAAAAACTGATTCCGCTGATGATCCTCAACGCGCGGGATGGGAAACCGCTTCCGCTGTATGGCGATGGGAAAAATGTCCGCGACTGGCTTTATGTCGAGGATCACTGCGAAGCGATCGCGACCGTGCTGAAGGGTGGGCGGCCAGGAGAAACCTACAACATTGGCGGCTGGAACGAGAGGCAGAACATCGAAATCGTGCAGACCATCTGCGACCTGGTGGATGAACTGGCGCCGCGCTCGGGGAACTCGCGCCGTGAGCTGATCACGCTTGTGAAGGACCGGCCAGGACACGATCGCCGCTACGCTATGGATGCGCGCAAGATCGAACGCGAGCTGGGATGGAAGCCCAAGGCCACGTTTGAAAGCGGCATTCGCCAGACGGTTCGCTGGTATCTTGAAAATGAAGCGTGGGTGCGCGAAGTAACCAGCGGAACCTACCGGCAGTGGGTGGCCACTCACTACTCTGGGTAACGGCGGAAAAACACGACGAGGAAGTCAGATGAGGGAAAGCGGCGAATGCTGACGAGCACGCAATATAAGGGCATCATTCTGGCGGGAGGGTCGGGCACGCGTCTGTATCCCGTGACGCAGGTCATGGGCAAGAGTCTGCTTCCCGTCTACAACAAGCCCATGATTTATTACCCGCTGTGCACGCTCATGCTGGCGGGCATTCGAGACATACTGGTGATTTCCACGCCGGAGGATGCACCTAGATTTGAGGCGCTGTTGGGCGATGGGAGCCAGTACGGAATTCGCCTGCGGTATCAGGTGCAACTCAAACCGGAAGGAATTGCGCAGGCCTTTCTTCTCGGGCAGGAGTTTCTGAACGGCAGTCCTTGCGCGCTGGTGTTGGGCGACAATATTTTCTACGGACACGATCTCGTGAAAGATCTGCGCGAGGCGGCGGCGACCGTTCACGGCGCGCGGATCTTCGCCTATCCAGTGCATGATCCAGAGCGCTACGGGGTGGTGGAGTTCGATGCCCATGGACGCGCGTTGAGCATCGAGGAGAAGCCGAAGCAGCCGAAGTCGCGCTACGCGGTCACGGGACTTTATTTTTACGACAGTCAGGTGGTGGAGACGGCGAAGGCTCTAAAGCCGAGCGCGCGCGGCGAACTCGAAATCACCGACGTTAACCTGGCTTACTTGAAGAAAGGTCAACTGGAAATTGTTGTGATGGGGCGCGGCATGGCGTGGTTGGACACCGGCACACATGAATCGTTAATGGACGCGGCACTGTACATTCAGGCGATCGAAAAGCGGCAAGGGCTGATGGTGGCGTGCCCGGAAGAGATCGCTTATCGGTACGGGTACATTACGGCGGCCCAGGTCGAAGCGATGGGCGGGGCCATGAAGAACAGCAGCTACGGCGCTTACTTGCTGCAACTTTTGCGGGAGAAAGTATTTTGACGACAGTGCAGGTCCAGACCTAAGTCAATCCATGGGGACATTCCGCAAAATTCCGACTTCTCTGCCGGGTGTGGTCGTTCTGGAACCGCACGTATTTGCGGACGAGCGCGGGTTTTTCCTGGAAAGCTATAACGAAAGGGATTTTGCGGCACTGGGGATTGCGCAGAAGTTCGTGCAGGACAATCATTCCAGTTCGCAACGGAATGTGCTGCGGGGGCTGCATTATCAGCTCAAGCAGGCGCAGGGGAAACTGGTGAGCGTGGTGGAGGGCGAGGTCCTCGATGTCGCGGTCGACGTGCGCCGAAGTTCTCCAACGTTTGGTCGCTGGGCGGCGCAGCGCTTGTCGAGCGACAACAAGCGCATGCTGTGGATCCCCACAGGGTTCGCCCACGGATTTTGCGTGATTTCGGAGAAGGCACAGGTCCTCTACAAAGCGACCGATTTCTACGCTCCCGAACACGAGCGCACGCTGATCTGGAATGATCCGGACTTGAAGATCGAATGGGAACTGCAAGGCGACCCGATCGTGTCGGCGAAGGACCAGTGCGGCGTGCTTCTTTGCGACGCCGAGACTTTCGAATAGCGCGGAGAAAACCACAAAAATGAAAGCAATGATTGTTGGCGCCACGGGCCTGCTGGGCAAAGCCCTCATGCGCGAGTGGGCGGGGGACGAAGTTGTCGGCTTCGGATCGAAGGAAGTCGACATTCGCGATGCTGGCAAAGTTCAGGAAGTGGTGGAAAAAGCCCGTCCCGACTGGATTGTGCTGGCGGCGGCCTACACGGATGTGGACGGCTGCGAAAGTAATCCGGATCTGGCGTTCGCAGTGAATCGCGACGGGCCGGTGAATGTTGCCGAGGCCGCCAAGCGGGCCGGCGCAAAACTTCTGTTTCTGAGTTCCGACTACGTGTTCGACGGCAAGAATACTTCACCCTATGAAACGGAAGATGTGCGGAATCCACAGAGCGTGTATGGACGATCGAAAGCAGAGGCGGAACTCCGGTTGCTGGAACTGTTGCCCCAGTGCTGCATCGCGCGGACTTCGTGGTTATTCGGGACGGGCGGGAAGTGCTTTCCCGACACGATTCTGAAGCTGGCAGCCAGCCGGCCGGCGCTGGATGTGGTGAATGATCAGCGCGGATCCCCAACGTATGCCGTGGACTTGTCGAGGGCGATCATCGGGCTTTGCCGCAATGAGGCCGGCGGAATTGTGCACGTGACCAATGCCGGGAATTGTTCGTGGTTCGAATTTGCGCGCGAGATCGTCAAGGGTGCCGGCCTCGTCACCGAGGTGCGTCCGGTCAGCAGCCAGCAAATGCCGCGTCCCGCGCGGCGTCCGGCCTACTCGATATTGTCGCCCAAGAGTCTGCATCAGTATGGGATTTCCATGCCCACTTGGCAGGATGCGCTACGTCGATACTTGGAGGAACGCGCGAAATGACTGGTGTTCTCCAGATTGCTTCGCGTGATCCAGGGCTGTTAGGATGCGCATCTTGACCGGAGCAAGGCCAACCGATTGATCCGCAGCGAACTTACACCTCTGGAACTGGTCTCTTGACTGGCGCGCCATTTCAGCCCGGCGAAGAATTTGCGGTGGCGATGGATGCCCGGGATCCGCTGGCACACTTTCGCACGCGCTTCTATTTTCCTCAGACCAAGACCGGCGACGAATGCATTTATTTATGCGGGCACTCGCTTGGGCTGCAGCCGAAAAACGCGAGTGCCTATCTCGATGAACAACTCCGAAATTGGGCGGAACTCGGCGTGGACGGGCACTTTCACGGGAAGACGCCCTGGATAAAGTATCACCGATTGCTGGCGCACCAGACCGCGACGCTGGTCGGGGCGGGGCCCGTGGAAGTCGTCGTGATGAACTCGCTCACCGTGAACCTGCACCTGATGATGGCGTCGTTCTATCGCCCGACAAAAGAGAGACACAAGATTCTGATCGAGAACGGCGCCTTTCCTTCCGATCAATATGCAGTGAACTCACAAATTCGTTTTCATGGTTTTGAACCGCCGTCGTCGTTGCTCGAACTGGCGCCCCGTGCCGGCGAGTCTTGTGTGCGCGATGAGGATATCGAGACGCTGATCGAGCGAGAGGGAGATTCGATTGCGCTGATCCTGCTCGGGGGAGTGAACTACGCGACGGGACAAGCCTTTGATATGGAGGGAATCACGAAGGCGGGGCGGCGCAAGGGATGTGTTGTGGGATTTGATCTGGCTCACGCCGCTGGAAATATACCGCTGCGGCTACACGAGTGGGGTCCGGATTTCGCGGTGTGGTGCAGTTATAAATACTTGAATGGTGGTCCGGGCTGCGTCGGCGGGTGTTTTGTTCACGAGCGCCATGCGCGTGCGTGGAACCTGCCGCGCCTCGCGGGCTGGTGGGCGCACGAGGATGAGACGCGCTTCAAGATGGGGCCGGACTTTCGCCCGATGGCGGGTGCGGAAGGCTGGCAGTTGAGTAATCCTCCGATTCTGGCATTAGCTCCACTGCTCGCCTCGATGGAGATTTTTTCCGAGGCCGGGTTGGAGCGCTTGCGTTCCAAAAGCGTGTCGCTCACGGGATACATGGAATTTCTGCTCGGCCAGCAGCCTTCCCCAAAGTTTTCCATTATCACGCCGCGAGAGCCGGGGCGACGAGGGGCGCAGCTTTCCATCCGATTGCCGGGCACCGGCCGCGAACTGTTCGACCGGCTAGCGGCGCGGGGAGTGGTTGGCGACTGGCGCGAGCCAGACATTTTCCGGATCGCCCCGGTGCCTCTATACAATTCATATCAGGACGTTTACCGCTTTGTGCAGCGCTTTTCTGCCGCACTTTAGTGGGGCCCGGCACCCCACTTCAGTCTGGCCTTTCCAGGTTACTCCGGTAACACGTTCGAGGGCCGCGGCAAACATACAATCTTTAGCGTGGGAAAATCTCCGCTCCAGCACGCCCGGAAGTGGACGGCCATCGTGTGCGCCGTGGTGTGCGCGCATGTCGGGCTGTCGCTGCTGGCTCCGCGTGGATTTGCTCTCACCGCTTTCGGCGACATTCTTCAAAATGTTCTCTTGCTGGGCGCTACGGTCGCGTTCTTTGCCAACGTAAGAACGGCGTCTCCGAAGGCGCGGCTATTTTGGGCGCTCATGGGCTTCGGGCTGGGGATGTGGCTGACCTCACAAGTCATGTGGACTTATTTCGAAGTCTACTTGCGTCATGAGGCACCAAATCCGTTTGTCGGAGATGTAATTCTTTTTCTGCACATTGTTCCGATGATGGCGGCAGTTGCGCTCCAGCCGCATCTGCAACAGGATGATCGTTCGGTGCGAGCCGGAACGCTCGACTTCGCACTGCTGCTTACGTGGTGGCTGTTTCTTTATCTCTTCATCGTGATCCCGTGGCAGTACGTGCATCTCGCCGAGGCGACATACGGCAGGAGCTTTGATCTGCTCTACGTGAGCGAAGAACTAGTGTTGGCGGCTGGGTTGGTCCTGGTATGGCGACGAAGCCGCGGATCGTGGCGCAGAATCTACTTCCATCTTTTTGCTGCCACTTTGCTCTATTGTGTCGCTTCGCTCATGGCCAGCGAGGCGATCGATTTACATCTTTATTACACGGGCAGCCTGTTCGATGTTCCGCTGGTGGCGGGAATGGCGTGGTTTGTCCGCATCGGCTTTTTCCCGCGCGAAGACGCAGAGCAGGATCCTCTTGAGGAGGCCCCAACTCGCAGTTACGGAATCTGGAAAGCGCGACTGGCAATGGTGGCCGTATTCGTTACGCCCCTCATGATGGCGTGGGCGCAGTTCGGCGGAAACGCGCCACAGAATGTGCGCACCTACCGGCTGCTGCTGACTGTGGCAGTCATGACCGTGATGGGCGCACTGGTATTTCTCAAGCAACATCTCCTGGACCAGGAATTGCTGAGCCTGCTGCGTTTGTCGCGGCAGAACCTGGACGAAATGTGCAGGTTGAAAGACGAACTGGAAAACAAAGAACATTCGCTGCGCTGGCACAGTCTGGAATTGCAGCGCAAGAATACGGAATTGCAGGAGATTTCTTTTACGGACGTGCTGACCGGCGTGTGGAACCGGCGCTATCTGGAAGAGATCCTCACGGCCGAGGCCGGGCAGGTCCTGCGAAATTATGAGCGGGCGCGGGGATCCGATATCCGCAAGTTGGATCATCGCGACCTGGTGTTCATCATGGTCGACGTGGATTTTTTCAAGGAAGTCAACGACCGGCACGGGCATCCTAAGGGAGATCGGCTGCTGCAACTGGTGGCGCAAAGACTTTCAGCGGTGGTGCGCAAGTCTGACGTGCTGGTGCGGTGGGGCGGAGAAGAATTCCTGATCATGAGCCGTTCGACGGATCCGTCGGGAACGCCTGCATTCTGCAGCCGCGTTCTGCAAGTGATGGCGTCGGAACCGTTCGATCTGGGGCATGGAATTTCGGTCACGAAGACTTGCTCGGTCGGATGGGCGGCGTATCCGTGGAGCCGCAACGGCTTTGAGGCGCTTTGTGCCGAGGAGTCGATTGCGCTGGCGGATGCTGCTTTGTATCGTGCCAAGGCTTTCGGAAGAAACATGGGAGTCGGGATTGTAGCGACGGATGTTGCGAACCAAAATCCAGAGGAGATTGACTTGGCGTCAGTCTGCCAGGGGAATCCTCCGCTCGCGCGAACCATACGAACCGAGTGTCCGGGTCCCGAGGCGGTATTGGAAACGCCTCTTGAGGCCGCGGAACCAGTGGACAATCCCAGCGTATAAAATCCGCCCGCAATCGATCGCGCAACCCGTAATGCACGTGCTCCCCGCGCCGGCGCTTGACCTGTGCGAACCGGTTGACTACATTGAGGTGCCGGCCTCACGGCCGCCGAGGCACAAATACTTATGAATGCCAGAACTCCTTCGCGCAAAACGGGCCTTCGTCAAAAGGCACAACTCATGTCCGCATCTGAAATTGAGCGCACGCTGGTGCGATTGGCGTATGAAATCGTGGAGAAGAATGGGGGCGTCGACGGTCTGGGATTGGTCGGCATTCGCCGCCGCGGGGTTCCCATCGCCGAACGGCTGGGCAAGATCATCACGCGCATCGAAAACGCCAAGGTACCCGTAGGGACTTTGGACATTACGTTCTATCGCGACGATCTATCGACGCTTGGACCCAAACCGGTGGTGCAGGAAAAAGAGATTGGATTTGAGATCGAGGATAAGAACATCGTGCTGGTCGACGACGTTCTCTATACCGGGCGCACCACGCGAGCGGCGCTGGATGCGCTGTTTTCACACGGCCGGCCGCGGCGCGTGCAACTGTGTGTGCTGATCGACCGCGGGCACCGCGAGATTCCCGTCGAGGCCACCTTCGTGGGCCGCAACGTGCAGACGACGGATAACGAAGTCATCGAGGTCAAGCTGACCGAGATCGATGATGCGGAAAAAGTGTTGCTGATGGAGAAATAGCGCCGAAAGAGAATTTAGTGGCGCGAAGAATAAAGGACGGTGGGTTGACCCACCGTCCTTTTGTTTTTGGGCACAAACCTTGAAGCGATTTTGCTTAAGCGATCGTGGTTAAGCGATTCTCGTGCAGACCGCTTTCGTTTGTGTGTAGTTGCTGAGCACTTCGTGCCCCATCTCGCGGCCCCAGCCCGACTGCTTGTAGCCGCCGAAGGGCATCGCCGCATCGAAGATGTTGTAGCAGTTGATCCAGACGGTGCCGGCGCGAAGTTGCTCCGCCATTCGGTGCGCCTTGCCGATGTCGCGCGTCCACACCGCGGCAGCCAGGCCGTACTCGCTGTCGTTGGCGCGGGGAATGATCTCCTCAGGATCGGTGAACGGCATAGCCGCCACGACTGGCCCGAAGATTTCTTCCTGTACGACTTTCATGTTTTCTCGCGTGTTTACCAGCACCGTGGGTTCGACAAAGTATCCTGCATCGCCGGCCTTGTGCCCACCGGCGATGGCCTTCGCGCCTTCGGAGAATCCAGCCTCCAGGTACCCGCAAACCCGATTCAGCTGTTCTTCTGAGACCAGCGGTCCCATCTGTGACGCAGGATCAAGGCCCGAGCCAACCTTGATTTTCTGGGCAAGCTCGGCGACTCCTTCGACCACTTGATCGAAGATTGGTTTCTCGACATACAAGCGTGAACCCGCGCAGCAGCACTGGCCATGGTTGAAGAAGATGGCGCTGGCGGAGCCGGGGATGGCGGTCTCGAGATCGGCGTCTTTGAATACGACGTTCGGAGATTTTCCACCCAACTCCAACGACACTTTCTTCAGGTTGCCGGTGGCCGCGTGGACGATCAGCTTGCCGACTTCGGTCGATCCTGTGAAGGCGACCTTGTCGACGTCGGGATGCGCGGCCAGCGCGGCCCCTGCCGTCTCGCCGTAACCAGGAACGATATTCACCACGCCCGCGGGGAAGCCCGCTTCCATGATCAGTTCACCGAGACGCAGCGCGGAGAGCGGAGTTTGCTCGGCGGGCTTCAACACGACGGTGCAGCCCGTAGCCAGCGCGGGACCAAGCTTCCACGCGGCCATCAGCAGCGGGAAATTCCACGGAATGATTTGCCCGACAACTCCAATGGGCTCGCGCAGCGTGTACGCCAGATATTTCGCGCCGGGCGTGTAGGGAACTGAAAGCGGAATCGTGTTGCCCTCGATCTTGGTGGCCCAGCCCGCCATGTAGCGGAATAGGTCGACCGCGAGCGGCACGTCGGCGGCTTTGGCGATGCTGAGCGGCTTGCCGTTGTCGAGGCTCTCGATGTAGCCGAACTCCTCGGTATGCTGCTCGAGCAAGTCGGCGAGTTTCCAGATCAGGCGGCCGCGCTCGGACGCAGTTAGCCTGCGCCAGGGGCCGTTATCAAAGGCATGGCGAGCTGCCTTCACGGCTTGATTGATGTCTTCGCGATCGCCTTCCGCGACCTGAGCGAGAACCTCGCCAGTGGCGGGATTGTAGGTGGGAAAGGTCTTACCCGACGCGGCATTTACCCAGGCGCCGTTGATCAGCATTTTTCGTGGTTTGTCGATGAACTCCGCGACTTGCGGATGAATTTGAGGGGAAACTGCGATGCCCATATGTCCTCCTTGGTCTGACGAACGTGGTCAAACAGATGCGTGCAAGCGAGAATGATGCCGGGCGAATAAGAGCGACCGGGGTATGCTAGCGCCGCGCCGGGACAAATGCAATGGCGATCCGGCCGCGCTGGTTATTCGCCGTACGGTACCCAGATGTTCTTCACCTGAGTTGCGTGTTCGAGGTACCAGCGGCCCTCGGCGACTTTCGGGTTGAACCAATCGATGACGCGGCCTTCGTTGGTCCAGACCTGCTTCAGGTTTCCGGTGGACATTGCTTTTGCGGCGGCGACGGTGGCATCGTCGCCGTAACACCAGATGGCGTCAACATCGTCGTGCTCGGCCAGCGTCTTCAGGAGTTGCGAAGCGTAGCCAGTCACGATGTTCACAGCGCCTCCGGGCACATCGCTGGTGTCGAAAAGCTGGTAGAGGTCGCTGGCGATGAGCGGATATTTCTCCGATGGAACGGCAATCACCGTGTTGCCGGCGCTGATCAGCGGCAACACCATCGAGAGAAATCCCAGCAGCGGCGCTTCCGCGGGACAGATCACGCCGACTGCACCAATCGGTTCATTCATCGCGATAGCGATATTGCGGAACGGCGGACTGTGCACGGCGCCGTCGAACTTGTCGGCCCACGCCGCATACGAGAAGATGCGCTGGATGCCGAGTTCGACTTCAGTGGCGGCTTGCTTTTCGCCGACGACGTCTGCGAGTCGATGGGCAATCTCGCTTCCGCGCTGGGCCAGATTCTCTGCGCAGTAGTACAGGACCTGGGCGCGATTGTGCGCTGTAGCCTTCGCCCAGGATGCGGCCTTGTGAGCCGCTTCTACGGCGTTGCGAATGTCTTTTCGATTGCCCAGCGGAGCTTCGCCCAGCAGATGGCCATCCGGCGAGCGCACTTCCATGCTGTAGCCGGAGTCGGGACGGGCTTGCTTGCCGCCAATGTAGAGCTTCACCGTTCTGTCGATGGCTGGCGTGCTGGTTTCGGGTCTATCGTCTGTTGGTCCGGGTACTTGTGGCGGAGCGCCGGCGATCACAGCCGGCAATGCCGGAGCATGCTTGAACCACGAAAGCTCCATATATTCGAGCAATCCTTCTCGTCCGCCTTCGCGCCCGTATCCGCTCTCGCGGTATCCGCCGAAGCCGCAGGCCGCGTCGAACATGTTCGTGCAATTCACCCAGACCACGCCGGCCTTGATTTGCGCGGCCACGTGCAGCGCGACGTTGATGCTCTCGCTCCACACGCACGATGCCAGGCCGTAGACGGTGTTGTTGGCTAACTCAACCGCCTCCTTCG
>JBEKWZ010000037.1:0-10977 GCA_049512555.1 Candidatus Sulfotelmatobacter sp.
CGCCAGGTGCGCGTAGTCGCGGCAGACGCCCACACCCTCGTTGAACGCCTCCCATGCGGTTCGTGTGGGGCGCGCTTTCTGATAATCGAAAACAATATGGTTGTGCACGAAATCGCAGATCGCCTGGACGCGCGGCCATCCCGGCGTGGTCTGACCGAATCTGGACCACGCTGCGTCGGACAACAGATCGGTCTCGCAATACCGGCTCCCCAACAGAAAAACCAGAGTATCTTCCGGCAATTCCTGCAAAGGGTGCTGTTGAGCGGAAGGCGTCAGCACGTCGGTTTCTCCCGAGTCTCGAACCACTCCGGTGCTGGTCAGACGAATTCTGCCGGCAGACGCCACAATCCGGGTGCACCAGTTTCCAAAGCCGTCCCTATACGCCGTGATTGGCGTTTCCGGATCTGTCACTAGGAGATCGGGAGTGACGAGATCCAAGGCGCGAGAATAATGGACGTTGACCATAAGGATCATCGGCGTCTCTTGTGGACAGTAAAAGACTAATTCGTAGCCGACTTGAATCAACATGCGATTCCCTTCAAACCAGCGATCTCAAAGGCGTTCCATTGTCGAAGACCGAATGATGCACTGACTCAAGCGACAACCGAACGGCCTCGTCCAACTGAAGATGCCGTGGCCACTCCGGCGGTTACCGCAACCAGTTCGGCGGTTACAACTTCCTGCCACGACCAGTTCCTATCTTACAGAGATGATGCGCCTTGCGGAGAATGGCGTGATGTTCACAATTGCTCGGTTCGAAAGACGCTCTTGCTACCTTCAGAGCCGCAGCGAGATCTTCCGACCTGGAACATGACCCGGGTGATCTTAATAACGATGCTTGCCATTAAAGGATAGTGGCCTTTAATAACCGAGGAGGCGTGACCCGGGACGAAAAGCGGTGGAGTGAGACTATTTGCCACTGCCCGCCCAAGACTGGTCTCGCCCCCCACGGGAGACGTGCGTAGCATGTGGGTGAGGCGAATTGGGAACAAACTGTTGAGGAATCCTCACGCGTCGCCAAGAAGTTTACCGCTATAGCAGTGACCGTTCTTGGTGGATCACGGACAAGCCGGAAGTTATCGTTCGTCCGGCGGAGAAGCACTGACAAACGCCCTTGTGTACTGTCAAAGTTTATTTGATTGTCCGGAAACGGGCTTCGAGACCATCACTCCAACTGAAGACCATCCTGAGCGCCGCGGCTAGGAGGCCGCCAGTATGGCGCATCGGAAGACAACGAAACACTCCAAGGCTAGAAGTATGCTTCGACTAGCCGATTTGGAGCAGTCGAAGAATGCGGTTCTTCACTCGCTCGGCGCAGCCAGTTCGCAAGAATCATATGGTCACGCCATCGACGAATCTATCGGGTGGTACTGTTCCGAACCACGTCTTGCATTTAACAGGACGGTCGTCCTCCGATACCGGTTCTTTCTCGAACAGAAGAACCTAGCGCCGTCTACGATCACTGTGCGATTAGCCGCCGTCAGGCGCCTCGCCTACAAAGCCTCTGATCCTGGCCTTCTGAGCCCTGATCTGGCCGCAGGGATTCGTCGTGTCAAAGGCGCGAAGCGTCTAGGAGCACGGATTGGGAACTGGTTGACCGTGGATCAATCCAGAAGCCTGCTCGGCGATCCGCTGTCAGGTACCCTCCGAGGCAAACGTGATCGGGCGATCCTGGCGCTGCTCATCGGATGCGGACTGCGAAGGGCCGAACTTGTTGGACTCGAAACGGAAGACTTTCAAATTCGCGAGGAGCGCTGCGTGATTGCTGACCTGGTTGGCAAGGGAAAGCATATTCGGACCGTTCCTGTTCCACTCTGGGCGAAATGCGCCGTCGATGTGTGGATCACGGCGGCTGGTATCCACGGCGGGGCGATCTTTCGTCGAGTAAGTCGACTGGATAAGATCTGGGGCGATGGAATCACGCCGAAGGCCATCTGGCACGTTGTGAAAGCGGCCGCCAAACGTGCTGACATCAAGAATCTGGCTCCCCACGACTTGCGTCGCACCTGCGCTCGGTTGTGCCATCTAGCAGGCGGAGAACTTGAGCAGATTCAGTTCTTGCTTGGACACGCATCGGTTCAGACAACCGAGCGCTATCTCGGCCGCAAGCAGAAACTCAGCCATGCCGTGAACGACAATCTCGGACTGGAAGACATCTGAGAGGGGGAGGCAACTACCCCGAAGCTGACTTCTGGCGCGGGTCGTTGAAAGTTGTTCCGTGACATAACTTCCGGGTGGTCCGTCATCCGGGCGAATCGGTTGTCGGTTGTTACGTCTCCACCTATCGGCCAGCCGTCAATCCTCTATCGGCAACTTGGTCGGACCCGCAGCACTGGTTCGGCTCCTTTCAGCATTCAGAGAGTCAGGGTACAAGCCGGTTGTATTTCTTCAGGAGCTCCCGCAATCGGTCATGAGGTAGCGCGATCACTCTGTGATCCTTTACGCCGGTCATCGTCTCAGCGGCGATCATGGCGTTGACGACCGCTTCCTCAGTGGCTTGCACGGTGGCCAGGAAAATGGGGTTGATCCTATCGTTGGGCAGCATGTTAAGCGGGCGAGCACCGCTGTAAGAGGCTGCTCCCGGATTCGCGGTCGAAAAGGCAATGAAGATGTCTCCTGAGCCATCGCCTGAGTAGCTTCCATCTCGTCCCAGCCCCAGGGTCACACGCTTTGCGACGCGCTTCAATTGGGTTGGAATCAATGGAGCATCCGTGGCGACTACCACGATGATGGAACCCACATCGTCATCCCAGACTTTCGGTCCAGCAATCTCACGGCCGACCGGCACACCAGCAATCCGCAATTGATCCCGCTGCCCATAGTTGCATTGCACCAGCACGCCGACCGTGTAGCCTCCGTACTTGGCGTCGAGGACGCGCGATGCCGTGCCGATTCCGCCTTTGAACTCGTTACAGATCATTCCGGTGCCGCCACCCACGTTTCCTTCTTCTACTGGCCCGCTGTGCGCGCCGTCGAGAGCGTGAAAGGCATCCTCGGCTTTCACGTGGAATCCGTTAATGTCATTCAAGTAGCCATCCCAAGTCTCGGCCACAACTGGCAGCGACCACGAATAGCCGTCTCTGTCGACGCCATGATGTTTCAACCGCCAGGCGATCACCGCGTCACGAACAATGCCGACGCTGTGAGTATTCGTGATCATGACAGGGCCCTCGAGAAAACCTGACTCTTCGACCCAGGTTGTGCCGGTCATTTCGCCGTTGCCGTTTTCCGTGAACCACCCGGCAAAGACAGGGTCGTTGGAATCTTTGCCGCGGGGTAGAACGGCGGTCACGCCCGTTCGCACCGGCCCGTTGCCCACCTTTGACGTCGTATCGGCAGAAATCAGGGTCGTATGACCAACTTCCAGACCTTTAACGTCAGTGATGGCGTTGAGCGGTCCGGGCACTCCATCGAAAGGAATGCCCAGGTCCCGTGCCCGAGGCTTGGTCTGAGCGCATGCCAAACCCGTGAGGAATAGACAAACAAGAACCAAACTAGCGTTGCTGAAATCAGACTTAGGCATCGAGGTTTCTCCAGACTCTTCAAAAGGGTATCCGCTGTGCGCGGATCCCAGGCGCTTTGTTCTCTTGACTTCGCACACACCGTCGCACTAATGTTTTCAGCACAAAAAACTGGCCAGGGAGATTGTCGGTCTTTGCGGAAGACTCGACGTCAGAGTTCTCCTCTTCGGACCAAGGCTTTCGCCCACTTAATTCCTGCAAAGCATAGTACAGACTTTAAAGGAGGCAACGATGCGGTCTTCCATCCAGAGGCGGCTGTTCTTGTTCCCGGTATGCTTACTACTGTCCATTTCTTGCGCCTGGGCGCAGACCGGCACAACGTCGTTGCACGGCAAAGTTCTTGATAGTACTCGAGCCGTGGTGGAGGGAGCCAGCATAACGCTTGCCAACCAGACGCAAGGGTTAAGCCGGAATGCTACTACTGCGTCCACCGGAGAATTCGAATTTCTCGCTCTTCCCCCCGGCACCTATGTACTGACCGCGGAAAAGGCTGGTTTCAAGAAATACCAGCAGACCAATCTCCAGCTTCTTGTCAACTCGCCGACCAGCGTGAACGTTATGCTTCAGGTCGGCGCGTCTACCACCCAGATCGAAGTTTCCGGGCAGGCCCCGGTCATCAACACCGAAGACGCGACGATGGGTATAGCGTTTGGCGAGAATCAGGTAAAGGAACTGCCGCTGGAAGGCCGCAACGTGCCCGACCTGCTCACGCTGCAGCCGGGGGTTGCCTACACGGGCAATCGAGCAGACACGAGCACCAGCGATTCGCGAAGCGGTGCGGTTAATGGCGGGCGCAGCGACCAGGGCAATGTCAGTCTGGATGGCATTCGCGTAAACGACGAAGGCGCACACGCTTTTACTTCCGTGTTGCCCGTGACGCTCGATTCCGTACAGGAGTTTCGCGTCACTACCTCCAATGCCAACGCTGACGAGGGAGGAACCAGCGGCGCGCAGGTGGCACTGGTGACCAAGAGCGGCACAAACAGCATCCACGGCTCGGTCTACGAGTACCTTCGCAACACCTACACCAGCGCTAACGATTACTTCAACAAACTGGCGCAGCTGACAAATTGCGCCCTCCCCAATCCGAATGACTGCAACACGCCTCCCAAGCTGATCCGCAATATCTTTGGCGTGTCCCTTGGCGGACCCATTAAAAAGGATCGATTGTTTCTTTTCCTTAATTACGAAGGGACGCGGCGCGCGGAGGACACCGTTAGTTCTGGGGAGGAAGTTCCCAGCTTGGCGATGCGCGACGGGGTTCTACAGTATCTGTGCACTCTCAATGGGGACGGCAGTCTCAACACTGCTCAGTGTCCGGGCGGCGCCAGCTCCGCTGTGCAGGGCCAAAGTGGTCAGACGTACACGCCCGCGCCGGGATACATCGCGCTCGGGGTTCAGCAGTTGACACAGATAGATCCAATACACGCTGGACCCGATGCGGCCGCGATGGCATACTTCCAGAGCCTGCCGGCGCCGAATAGCAACGCGACGGGTGATGGTTATAACTACCAGGGATTTGTCTTCGCATCGCCGACCCATGAGACGCAGAACGTCTACATTGGCCGCGCCGACTACAACATCACCCAAGACGGCAAGCAGCGTCTTTCCCTCATGGGAGCCATGAGGGATGATTCCAGTGATGCCTGCGGTGGCTGCCAGCCCTATTTCCCCGGTCAGATTCCGCAAGGACAGACTGTTTACCACAACAAAGGGCTCATCGGAAACTACTCAGCACTCATTCGTTCAAACCTGATGAGCAATTTCCACTACGGTTTTGTTCGAGAGAGCTTTGGAACGCTTGGAAACTCGTACCAACCCTGGATCGCCTTTAATTTTGGCCAAGGCATCACGCGAACCCGGAATTTCCAGCGCCCGACGCATAATTTCTCGGAGGATCTGTCTTGGATTCGCGGGAAGCACACGGTGCAATTCGGCGGATATCTCTTGTTTATGCGCAATCCGCGGTTCGACTATAGCTCTTCGTTTAACAGCGGAGATACGAATTCGTCCTTTACTACCACCTCCGGATTTTCCAGCCCTGACAACAGCAGCCCCTTGAACCCAGCGAACAACGGCTATCCCGCGGTAGATCCGAGTTTTGACGTAAGTTATGACTACCCGATTACGGATCTGCTGGGAATGGTCACGCAGGCCACTACAGTTTTTAACTACAATCGGCAACTCCAGCTCCTTCCGGCCGACGCGCCGATCTCCCGGCGATATGCGCAGAACAGCTTCGAGCCGTATGTGCAAGATATTTGGAAGGTCAGCCCCAACCTCACGCTGACGGTGGGCCTTCGTTACTCGCTCTTCTCTCCAGTGTGGGAGACCAGTGGTTTGCAGGTTTGCCCCAGCCCCGGTCTTGGACAATGGTTTTCCGCCCGGGCAGCCGCTGGTGCCAGTGGCATTGCGTCGAGTCAGGATATTCCATTGACGGTCGACTGGTGTGGCACGGCGAACGGGAAAAAAGGTTATTGGAACTGGGATTACGGCAACCTTGGTCCCCGCGTCGCCTTTGCCTGGGCGCCAAATAGAACCGAAGGCTTCCTGAGCAAACTGCTGGGCAGCGGCAATAAGTCGTCGATCCGCGGTGGCTTTGGGATTGTTTACGACCGATTCGGGCAGGGCATCGTGGATGAGTTCAACGGGAATTCCTTCGGTCTGACGACGTCTCTCAGCAACCCAATCTCGCCGCTCAATAGTCTCCCTCGGCTGACGAGTGTCAATGTCATTCCGCCGAGCCTTCTTCAGCCATCTCCTGGGGCGCCGACATTTCCAGAGACCATACCAACCATGCAGTCGCTCGGAGCTTCCAATTTCGGCAGCAGCCTAGATACTTCGCTGAAAACTCCCTATTCGTACACTCTTGACCTTTCCGTAGAGCGCGATCTGGGCGCAGGATTCTCGCTGGATCTTGCTTACGTGGGCAGACTCTCCCACCGCCTGCTGAGTTCACAAGATGTGGCTCAGCCTCTCGATCTTAGAGACAAGAATTCCGGCCTGGATTACTTCTCTGCCATCCAGCCGCTCGCACGGCTCTACGAGCTGCAGGGAGTGACCGACGCGGGTTTTAGTGATTCCATGGTCAGCCCGGCCGTAGTTAAGTATTGGAACAACATGCTTCAAGCGCCCATCAACGGGGGCTCTTATGCGCTGGGCGCTCAGACGGGCGGTTGCGGTCCAAATGCCCCAGCCTCGACCACTGATCCCGTGCTCGCGATCTTCGATCTTTTTTGCGGAGTATCAGGTGTCGAGACCACTGCGCTTCAGGCTCTTGATGTGCCGGTTGTATCGGGCTTCGGAAACGGTGGAATACCGGACGCGACCGGCGATCCAAGCTGCGGCCAGACTGGACACCCGCTGTGCCAGTACTATCCGACTCCGGGACCGAATTCCTTCTACAACCCGCAGTATGTGTCTTTGATGACTCTGCGTTCCATCGGATTCTCAAACTACAACGCACTTCAGGTCACGCTCCGGCATCAAATGAGCCGGGGCTTTCAGTTCGATTTCAACTACACCTATTCGAAGTCGATCGACCTGTGCTCTGACGCCGAGCGCCTCGGAAATTTCGGATCTCTCAACTTCAACGGTGGCTGCCAGATGTTCAATGCCTGGTCGCCCAATCTTTTCCGCGCCGTCTCCGATTTTGATACCACGCATCAACTGAATGCGAACTGGATTGTCGACTTGCCTTTCGGCCGAGGCCGCGCCTTCGCTGGTGGTGTGAATCGCGCTGTCGACGCCGCCATTGGAGGCTGGCAGCTCTCGGGCCTGTTTCGCTGGACCAGCGGCTTCCCCTACACCATTTATAACAATCCCGCCGACTACCCGACCGACTGGTATTGGGAAGGCGCGGCAATGCCGACCGTGTCGCACCTGAAAAGTGGGGCTTACCACCAGGCGAACGGCAACGTGAACCTTTTTCCCGACCCAGCCACCGCCGAGAGTTCGTTCAATCCGGCTCTGCCCGGTCAAGTCGGCGTGCGCAATTTCGTGCGGGGTGACGGCTACTTCGGCATCGACCTCGGGCTGTCGAAGCGCTGGAGCATGCCTTGGAACGATAAGCAGAATCTGGCCTTGCGCTGGGAAGTGTTCAATGTGACCAACTCGACACGCTTCGACTTCAACGACCAGAATTCCGGCAGCGCGAGTGAAAGCAACAACTCCATCGCAGTCCCGAACTTCGGCAACTATACGCACCTGATGACCAACCCGCGGGTGATGCAGTTCGCATTGCGCTACGAATTCTGAGTTTCACGCTCTTCAGGTCGTACATAGCTGTGCTGAGGAAGCCGTGTGTGGTCGAGCTCGCGCAGCCTTATCGTTTCCAAGGTCGATACTCATGAATCTTCGAAATTTAACTTTGTGGCTTTTGCTCCTTGCAAGTTGCCTAGTGCTGCCCGGACAGAGCCAGGCGCAATCCAGGCCGGCTGCCGATCTCATCATTACCAACGCCAAAATCTGGACGGTAGATAAGTCTTTGCCGACGGCTCAGGCGGTCGCGATCCTCGGGGACCGCATCGTAGCGGTTGGCGCAAACACTGAGATCGATGCCTGGCGCGCTCCGCACACACACGTAATCGACGCCGGAAGCAAACTCCTGCTGCCGGGATTCAATGACGCGCACGTACATTTCGTGTCCGGCGGGATGCAGCTCGACAACATCCAGCTCAACGACGCTACGACGCCGGAAGAGTTCGCGCGCCGCATTGGCGAACGCGCAAGAGTTACTGCGAAAGGTGAGTGGATTGTCGGCGGCAACTGGGACGAAACCAAATGGAACCCGCCCGACATGCCGACGAAGGAACTCATTGACGCTGTTACTCCTGACACGCCCGTGTTTGTGAGCCGCTACGACGGTCACATGGGGCTGGCCAATTCCGTGGCGCTGCGTCTCGCCGGCATTAACGCCAAGACTCCCGATCCTCCGGGAGGCACCTTGGTCCGCGACGCCGAAGGAAATCCTACGGGCGCACTGAAAGACGCCGCAACAGACTACCTCGACAAGGTGATTCCGCCACTTTCCCATGACCAGCGTGTCAAAATCGTCAAGCGAGCGCTTGCTTATGCGGCGTCGGTGGGTGTCACCAGCGTCCAGCATCTGGTCGCCAGCTATGACGACATCGCCGTCTACAGCGAACTTCTGCAGCGCGATGAGCTGACCGCACGGATCTATGCGGCTCCTTCTATCACTCACGTTGACGAACTGGCGAAACTCGGAATCGGCCGTGCTTTTGGTGGGCCGTACCTGCGCATCGGAGCCCTCAAGGCCTTCGCCGACGGCTCTCTCGGTTCAGGAACGGCTTATTTCTACGAGCCTTTTCTAAAACAGGGCAACAATCGCGGTCTCCTCTCCGATGAAATGCATCCGATTTCGCTCATGCGGGATCGCTACATGAAGGCCGATGCCGCGGGATTGCAGATCTGCACCCACGCCATTGGCGACGAAGGTATTTCCACCATCCTTGACCTGTATTCCGAGGTAATCAAAAAGCATGGCGAATCCGACCGCCGGCTTCGCATCGAGCACGCACAACACATGGCGGCCAAGGACTTCGAGCGCTTCGCCCAACTGCATGTGATTGCATCCGTCCAGCCCTACCATGCGATCGACGACGGCCGCTTTGCCGAGTCGCACATCGGTCATGATCGAGCCAGCCGCACCTATGCCTTCCGCACCTTCCTCGACCATGGCGTGCGCCTGGCTTTCGGCACCGACTGGGAGGTGGCTCCGCTTGACCCGCTTTTGACGGTCTACGCCGCCGTAACCCGCGCCACTCTCGATGGAAAGAATCCCAACGGCTGGTTCCCCGAGCAGAAACTCTCGGTTGCCGAGGCAATCGAGGCCTACACCATGGGCTCAGCTTATGCCGAGTTTCAGGAGAAGGAAAAGGGTTCGATTACTCCCGGGAAATTGGCCGATATGGTCCTTCTCAGCGATGACATTTTCTCAATTGAGCCCGAGAAGATCCGCGACGTTCGAGTGCTGAAAACGTTTGTCGGAGGCAGGCTGGTCTTTGACGCAGTTGCTCCGGGGCAATGAATGGGCTCCGCCAAGAGTGGTCGAGTCGTCGGCAACGGAAGTTATCCAGAAACGGGTTTATGGGAAGTTCTGGGGATAATGGTCGGCAACCTTGAGGTTATTGCCAAGATGAAGCACATCAATGCCGCAACGGATTTACAGGAGGTCCTAGACTTAAGAGGATGGGACCGGAGAAAAGCCAAACTGCCGACGTTGCTCGGTCCAGCTGAGCGGAATGTTGGTGCACAGCCTAGCGAACGTCAGGTCGTCAGGCTGACGTCCTTCCAAGATGGACTCGACGATGTCGGGGGCTAGGAAGGCGCAAGGGAAGACTTTTCCGACATATCGTTCTGTAAGGCCGACGTGACGCGCGAGCGATCTTTGATCGAGTGCGTTGCCTGCCAGCACGCTCGCGTACCAGCTATGTGCTCGCGCCAGGGCTTTCAGAAGCGAAGGTTTGGTTTTGGAAGCCCGTGTCGTCGATGGGTTCGGCGGCACGACCAAGTGGACTACTCCACCGTATCGCTTCAGCCTTGTGTCGATGCTAAGGCAGATCAGGTCGCTGGCATCGACTGGCTTTCGTCCTTCGCTGAGGCTGCCGGCGATCGCCTTCCCAGCGTTTCTTAACAATTGGCACAGATCGTTTCGGCCAATCACGACCTGTATCTGCTCCTCCCCGATGACAACTCGTCGCAGGAAAAATGACAGCAGGTCTCGAAGATCGTCCGTGGGGAGAGAGGATAACCTGGCAACCAGTTTCTTTGCTCCATTTACTTGCTCCCGGAGCTTTGCCGGAGTCTGTCCATCCATTCCCAACTGCTCGAACACGTCGGCGTCGGATCTGAGGAACCCAGCTAGTCTTTCCATCACCCGGCTTTCAATTTCGTGTGCCGGTAAACGGGTCACCCCTGTGTGGCCGACAACACTTCCCATAAGCCCGTCTCTGGATAACTTCCTGTTTGCCGACAATTCACGAACTTGGTTTTCGAATCCGGGATTCTCGCGGATCCAGAGCGGGCGAAGCTCAGGATAGATGAGGAACCACGATTCGCGTGACGTAGTACCTGGCGGAATTGGCTTATGCGCTTCAAACCAGGCCGGATTTCCCGGCCCACCCAACGATGTAGTTCTTCAAAAACACCGTGAACTCTTCCGCAACTGGCGAAAGCTTCCTGCCTCCCTTGCGAATCTGGTAGAAGTCAAGGTGCACAGTTGGATTGACCAAAGAACTGATCAGGAGTCGTCTCCTCTGACACTCCGGCAATGCAAAGGAAGGAACGACAGCGATTCCCTCGCCCACTTCGACCATAGCGATTTGCGTGTAGAGATTGTTCAAAACAAGACTGGGTTGGTAGCTGATGCCCGCCTTCGCGAGGCTCCTGTCAACGAACTGCTGCATGGGTATGGACGGCTGCAATGTAACGAATC
>JBEKWZ010000038.1:0-10861 GCA_049512555.1 Candidatus Sulfotelmatobacter sp.
GAAGTTCCCCGGACGGGGGCGTCCGGGGTTCCATTTTCGGTGGTTCGACCCGGCTGGTTTATAATTAAAAATTCGCCTTTCTACTCTGGAGTGATAAGACATGATTCGATTTTTGCAAAAATCCGGGCAGACCACAAAGTATGTTCTCGGCGGCCTGCTGCTGCTCATCTGTGCCTCGATGGTGATCACGCTGATTCCTGGCGGCCTGGGCGGGGACGTATTCACGGGCACGCCCGGTAGGGGTATCGTTGCCAAAGTGGAAGGCGTCGACATCAGCCCGGACGAAGTCCGCCAGACCGCGCGGCAGATGGCGCAGCAGGACGCGCAGCGCTATGGCGAGATGGCGGCCAAAATCATGCCCTTCCTCATCCAGCAGGAGACCTCGCGCGCCGTCGACCAGTTAATCAACCGCCAGGCTCTGCTGAGCCAGGCTGCGCGCATGGGATTTCGCGTGACCCCTGAGGAAGTGAAGGACGAATTGCAGCACGGGCGCTACGCGGCCACTTTTTTCCCCGGCGGTAACTTCATCGGCGAGACCCAATACGAAGACATGCTGATGCAGGGTGCGAACCTGACGCCCGCCAAGTTTGAAGAAGCCGTAGCCCACGACATTTTGATCACCAAGCTGCAGGCATTCATTTCCGGCAGCGCCAGCGTAAGTGAATCTGAGATTCACGCGGAGTTCCTCAAGGAGAATTCGAAGGTCAAGTTCGATTACGCGATTTTGAAGCAGGACGACTTGCGCAAGGGCCTGCACCCGACGGACGCAGAACTGCAGGCGTTTTATGAGAGCCACAAGAGGAGCTACGCAAACTCGGTTCCAGAAAAGCGCAAAGTCAAGTACGCCGTCGTCGAAACCGGCAAGGCGGAGGCCGGCGTTCAGTTGACGACCGACGACCTGCGAGCCTACTACGATCAGAACCGCGAACAATACCGCGTACCCGAGCAAGTGAAGGTCAGCCATATCTGGATCAAGATGCCACTGCCGGGCGCTGACGGCAAGATCGACGACAAGGCCGTAGCCGAGGCTCAACATCGGGCCGACGATTTGCTCAAGCAGTTGAAGGGCGGCGCTAAATTCGAGGATGTTGCGAAGAAGTACTCGGAAGATCCAGGCAGTTCCAACGTTGGCGGTTCGCTGGGCTGGATCGGAAAAGGCCAGATGACCCCGGACTTTGAAAAGACCGCGTTTTCGCTCCCCAAGGGGCAAATCAGCGACGTCGTCAAAACTCTGGACGGCTTCCATATTATTCGGGTCGACGACAAGCAGGAAGCGCACGTCAAGCCGCTCGATGAGGTCAAGGCACAGATCGAGCCGATCCTGAAACATCAGAAGGGGCAAGAGCTCGCGCAAAAGAAGGCGGACGCGCTCTTGAAAGACGCCAAAGCGCAAACTTTGGACGCGGCCGCAGCTGCCCAAGGAGTCCCTGTAATCAACTCGGACTTCTTCTCCCGCAAAGATATGCTGCCGGGGCTGGGGCCGGCGTCGCAGTTTATGGATGCGGTGTTCAGCGCGACAGAGAAGTCGCCGCCCGATCAGGCTCCGGCGTCACAAGGCATCGTCGTGTTCCAATTGCTGGCGGTTAAGCCGGCCGCGACGCCGACGTTTGACGAAATCCGCACCAGGGTTGAAGAAGAGTTTAAGAGCGAACGTTCCTCGACGTTACTGACGCAGAAGATTCAAGAACTGTCGGATCGCGCCAAGGCCGAGCATGATCTGAAGCGCGCCGCGAAAGAACTGGGCGCGACCATGAAGAGCAGCGACTTTGTTCTGCCGGATGCGCAGGTTCCCGATGTGGGTTCAATGTCGGGGCCGGCCGCGGTGGCCTTCAACATGAAGGCCGGTGAGATCAGTGGTCCCATCGACAACGGCCCAACCGCGGTGGTGCTGGAAGTGATTGAGAACCAGCAACCCACCGATACGGACTTTGCCGCGAAGCGCGATCAGATCAGGGATCAGATGCTGCTGCAGAAACAGTCGGAACGCTTCGGTCTTTTTGTAGCCGGCCTGATCGACGAGATGACGAAATCTGGGAAGATCAAGAAAAATCCGGAAGAGATTAAAGCATTAACCAAAAACGCCAGCGAGCAGGGAATGTAACGGCGGTGACATGTCTTTTGCGCGCGCCGCAGGCATCCTGTTGCATCCCACGTCGCTGCCTTCGCGCGGCGGAGTCGGTGATTTTGGGCCTGCCGCCTATCAGTTCGTAGATTTTCTCGCCTCTGCCCGCCAGGGTCTGTGGCAGGTTCTGCCGCTGGGGCCGCTCGGCTACGGGAACTCGCCGTACTCGTCGACTTCCGCCTTCGCGGGGAATCCGTTGTTGATCAGTTTGGAACGACTGGCTGGACATGGCTGGGTTGATCTGGCAAAGGTTGACCTAGCGAAGATCGACGCGACCAAACTCGATCCCGCCAACGTAGGGTTGGCGGCTAGTTCCAGCCGAGTGGAATATGAGCAGGTTTTCGCGCAGAAGATGCCGTTGTTATTCGAAGCGGCGCGAAATTTCGTGCTCACCGCAACAGGCGACGCCTTGCGGCGCTTCGAAAAATTCTGCGCAGACAATGCCTGGTGGCTCGACGATTTCGTCCTCTTCGACGCTCTCCGCGCCCGCGAGAAACTCGAAAGCTGGAACCGGTGGCCGCAGAACCTCGCTCGCCGGGATCCCGCTGCACTGGCCAAGGCCCGTGAAGAGCTTGCGGTCGATATTCAAATTCGAAGCGCACTACAGTTCGCCTTCTACGAGCAATGGCGGGCACTGCGGCGTTACTGCTCCGAACGCGCGATCCGCGTCGTGGGCGATGTCGCGATCTTCATGAACTACGACAGCGCCGACGTTTGGACGCACCAGGAACTGTTTCGCCTGAAGGAAGACTTGGGACCTGAGGTCGTCGCCGGAGTGCCTCCAGACTTTTTCAGCAAAACCGGGCAGCGCTGGGGCAATCCGCTGTACCGCTGGGATGTGATGAAAGAACGCGATTATGAATGGTGGATTCAGCGGCTGCGCTGGGCCACGCAGCACTGTGACTACATCCGTCTCGACCACTTCCGAGGATTCGACCAGTTCTGGGAGATTCCTGCGAGCGAGCCGACGGCCGTGAACGGCCGCTGGGTAGACGGGCCGAGTGACGACCTTTTTCTGAAACTGCGTGAGGCTCTGGGCGGCCTGCCGTTTTTCGCCGAAGACCTCGGTTACATCACTCCTTCGGTCTATGCGCTGCGCGACCGGCTGCAGATTCCAGGAATGTCCGTCCTGCAATTCGGTTTCGGCGATGAGGGTGCGCACATCTATCTGCCGCATCGCTCCGAGGGCAAAGTCATCTACACGGGCACGCACGACAACGACACGGTCGAGGGCTGGTGGCGCTCCGGCGCGACCGAAAACGAACGCCGCAATGCTGAAGCCTACGTTGGACGAGGTGAAGATGGCGTCCATTGGGCGTTCATTCGCGCCGCGCAATGTTCTCCGGCGAGTTTGAGCATCGTTCCGCTGCAGGACGTGCTTGGCCTGGGCAGTGAGGCCCGCATGAACACTCCCAGCCTGCATGGCGGCAACTGGCGTTGGAGGTTCGACTCGCAGCAGCTTAAAAGTGAACTGGGCGCGAAGCTGGCCCTTCTTGCCGAAGTCAGCGATCGTATTCCCAAGCCATTCGCCGCCCTTCCCGATGAGGCCTTTGCCGCGTGAGCCGGTCGTTCCCGCGCCGATCTCAATTGTGAACCGGATGTTAAAGAGACTGCGCTTTGTGCTTCTGCGTGGATCGTGTATAGAGAGTATGGGAGTTTGAGCGTGAGCGAAGCGAGCGTCAATCCTGTAATCAAATCGGACGTCAAGCTGAACAACGTCAAGCTGAGCCACGACGCGATCATCGAAGCCGTGGGTGTGGAGAAGTCCTACCCGCAGGCGGATGGAACGCGGATTCAGGTTGTCGGGCTGACCAATCTCGCCATCGAGCCGGGGAAGATCGTTGCTTTGCTCGGCCCTTCGGGCTGCGGCAAATCGACGCTGCTGCGCATACTGACCGGGCTCTCGGAGCCGACATCGGGAACACTGCTGTGGCACGGCAAGCCGCTCGACGGCCAGATGCCGAACGTGGCGATCGTTTTTCAGAGCTTCGCTCTGTTCCCCTGGCTCACCGTGCTCGAGAACGTGGAAGCTCCACTCGAAGCCAAGGCCGTGCCCGCGGTCGAGCGCCACAAACGCGCTCTGCGTACGCTCGATACGGTGGGTCTCGACGGCTTCGAAACCGCATATCCCAAGGAACTTTCCGGTGGTATGAAGCAGCGCGTGGGCTTCGCGCGGGCTCTGGTCGTGGAACCGGAAGTCTTGTTCATGGACGAACCGTTCTCGGCACTCGACGTTCTTACCGCCGAGAACCTGCGCGGTGAACTGCTGGAGCTCTGGCTGAACAAGAAGATGCCGGCCAGCGCGATTTTCATCGTGACCCACAACATTGAAGAGGCCGTGATGCTCGCCGACCGCGTGATGGTGCTGGGAAGAAATCCGGCGCGCATTCGTTCCGACTTCAATATCCGGCTGAAGCATCCGCGCGACCGAAAATCGGCGCGCTTTGTGGAACTGGTGGACTACATCTACAAAGTAATGACCGAACCGGACATCGAACACGCACTGCCTGACGCCGAGACCACCGCGGAAATCATTCTGCCCAAGGGCGGCCTCACGAAGGGTGCCCTGAAAGACGCGCTGAAGAAGCAGGAAGCACCCCTCCGTACCAGCAAGTACCAGATGCTGCCCCATGCGCGCGTGGGGGGGATCGCAGGCCTGGTGGAATTGCTGCATGATCGCGGCGGCCGCGAGGATTTGTTTCGGCTGTCAGAAGAACTGGTGATGGACGTCGAAGATCTGCTGCCGATTCTTGAGGCTTGCGTGCTGCTGGGTTTCGCGACGCTGAAAGAAGGCGACGTGCAGATTACGCCGCAGGGAGTGATCTTTGCCGACGCCGACATTCAGCAGCGCAAGGTTTTATTCCGTCAGGCTGTGCTCGACCATGTGACCATCCTGAAACAAATTGACAGCATTCTGAAACGGAAGTCCGATCACTCCATCGCGGACGAGTTTTTCCACGACATTCTCGACGAACATTTTTCTGAGGACGAGGTGCAGCGCCAGTTTGAAACTGCGATGAACTGGGGCCGCTACGCCGAAATATTCGATTACGACCGGGAGCGGGGACGGCTGATTCAAACTGAGTTGGTTCAAACCGAAGCGCCGGCCGGGTCGGAGCCCCCGGCAGCCGTCGAGACGCAGAACCCGGCTTCCACACCGAAATCCTGAAGAAGAAATCTTGGTCCGCGCCGCGATTCGACTAAGTAAAGATGAAGAAATCAGCCAGCCTGCGAGGATTTTCGGCCTATCGAATCTGGACGCAACTGCCCAGCATCGAGGTCTCGTACCTGCCTGACTTGTTGATGTTCGGAGCCGGCATCGCCTTGTTTTACGGCGTGCTGATGGTCGGACGCACCTGGCTCGGTCCCTTTACGCCAGAAGTAGAAATCTCGCGCAGTCCCTCGGCGTTGGCGGCGTATGCGGGATATTCCCTGTTGCGCATCACCATCGCCTATGTGTTGAGCCTGGCATTCACGCTGGTGTATGGGTACGTGGCGGCATACAACCCGCGAGCCGAGCGCTTCATGATTCCGCTGCTCGATGTGCTGCAGTCGATCCCTGTGCTCAGTTTTCTTCCTGGCGTAATGCTGGCGATGGTGGCGCTGTTTCCGGGAAGGCAACTCGGCGTTGAGGCGGGCGCGATCCTGCTGATCTTCACCGGGCAAGTGTGGAACATGGCCTTCAGCTTTTACGCTTCGCTGAAGAGCATTCCGAAAGAGATGCGCGAGGCCGCCAGGATTTACCGCTTCAGCTGGTGGCAGCGTTTTATTGAGATGGAGTTGCCCTTCGCCGCGATCGGATTGGTGTGGAACTCGATGATGTCGGTGGCCGGCGGCTGGTTTTTCCTGATGGCGTGTGAAATGTTCGTACTCGGCTCGCGCGACTTCCGGCTGCCCGGGCTCGGATCGTATCTGCAGACCGCGGCCAGCGCCGGGGATACACGATCGATTCTCTACGGGGTCGGCACCATGATCGCGGTCATCGTGCTACTCGACCAGTTCATCTGGCGTCCGGTGATTGCGTGGGCAGAGAAGTTTAAAGTGGAGCAAGTCGAGAGCACTGACACTCCGCGCTCGTGGGTGCTCGATCTGTTTCGTCGTTCGCGCAGCCTGGAGCAGATTCGCAAGAAGACGGTGCGCCCGCTCACCGAGCGCCTGATGCTCTACTTCTCACGCGAACGGGACAGCGATGAGGTCGTGCAGCGCAGCCCCTGGAAGGTTTGGCTGACTCGTGTGCTGGCAGTTGCGCTGCTGGCTGCGATAAGTTACGGAGTTGTTCGCGTAGTTATGATCTTGACCGGGCTGCAGAAAGCGGAGTTCCGCGAGGCTGCCCTCGGCCTGGGCGCGACCTTCCTCCGCGTGAATCTTACGCTGCTGCTGGGCGCGTTATGGACGATTCCCGCCGGGGTAGCCATCGGCTTCAACCCGCGGCTGGCGCGGATTGCGCAGCCGCTGGCGCAGATTGCCGCGTCGGTTCCCGCGACCGCGCTCTTCCCCGTCGTGCTCCTGTTGCTGATTCGCGTGGGGGGCGGGCTGGGCATCGGCTCCATCGTTCTACTCCTGCTGGGAACGCAGTGGTACATCCTGTTCAACGTGATCGCGGGTGCGATCGCTATCCCCACCGATTTGAAGGAGTGCTGCTCCGTTTTTCGCATGGAAGGCATTCAGCGCTGGAAAAAACTGATCCTGCCGGGAATCTTCCCCTACCTCGTCACCGGCATGGTCACGGCTTCGGGCGGGGCGTGGAACGCGAGCATTGTCGCGGAGTATTTTCACTTCAAGGGCCAGATCTACACCACCGTAGGACTGGGGGCGACCATTGCCCAGGCCAGCGATGCCGGCAACTTCGACCTTCTGCTGGCCGCGACCATGATGATGGCCGCGACCGTGGTCACCATTAACCGGCTGGTTTGGCGCAGACTCTACGCGCTCGCTGAAACGCGATACCGGCTTGAAACCTAGCCGCACCAGCGGTCTTGACTGGTTACCTGAGGTTACTTTCCCGCTTCCTCGCAGCTATCATTTCATCAGCTTTTAACTTGTGCTTCATGTGGCCGCAATGGGTTTGCGATATTCCTGTTGAATGCCATCGGACCATTTGCATGCGGAGTCGACGCAGGGTGAAGTGTTGTCGCGTGTGGCTGAGTTTAAGGGCCTGGCTGGAAAGCTTGCTCCTGTCGGCAAGGTGAGAGATTTGTACCGGCGAGTGCAACGCTCGCCCGAGGGATTTCGTCTCGAAACCCTGCTGGCAGAGATGCGCATCGGTTTGAGTGTTGGCGCGGCCGATCAGGCGCGGATCCCCGCGAGTGGTCCGGTCGTGGTTGTGGCCAATCATCCCTATGGTGTTTTAGATGGGGCAATTCTCACTGTGCTGCTCACGCGCGTGCGGCCTGACGTGAAGGTCCTGACCAACTTCCTCCTGTCGGATGTACCTGAGTTGCAGAAGCATTGCATTTTTGTGGATCCCTTTCAGACCGACCGGTCGCTGGAATCGAACCGGCGAGGCTTGCGCGAGGCCGTCACCTGGTTGCAAAAAGGCGGCATGCTCGCCGTATTCCCGGCGGGCGAGGTTTCACATTGGCAGATGTCCGCGGCTCAGATCGTTGATCCGGAGTGGAATGACGCGGCGGTGCGGTTGATTCGAAAGACGGGGGCTGCGGCTCTGCCCGCCTACCTCTGCGGGCACAACGGCGTCGGATTTCAGCTGATGGGCATGATTCATCCCAAACTGCGCGCCGCATTTTTGTTGCAGGAGTTCCTGAACCAGGCGGGCAAGAAGGTGGAAGTCCGTGTGGGCAGCGCGATTCCAGCCGACGCCGTCCAGTCCATCGCAGACGATCATGAAGCAACTGAGTACTTGCGCTGGCGAACATATCTGTTGGGGCGCCGCAGTAAGCCGGAGGCATCGTGGCCCACCGCTCTGCGATCGAAGTTCGTCTTCAAGATTCAGGAGCCTGTGGCGGCTCCGGTTGCGCCAGACTTGCTGGCCAGCGAGTTGGAGACTCTGCCAGAAGATCGGCGCCTGGCCGACAACAGCGATTTCGCCGTCTACCTTGGAACCGCGCGCGAAATTCCGCAACTGCTGCGGGAAGTGGGCCGCTTGCGCGAGCTGACCTTCCGCAGAGCGAGCGAAGGTACAGGCAAGAGCCGCGATCTCGACTCGTTCGACGACTACTACAGCCATATCCTGTTGTGGCATAAAACCAGGCAGGAATTGGTAGGCGCCTACCGCGCAGGCAACACGGCAGAAATTCTCGCCGAGCACGGAATCGACGGACTTTACACCAGCACCCTGTTTCGCTACGACGAAAGAATATTTCAGAAGCTGGGCCCGGCGGTGGAACTCGGGCGCTCTTTCGTAAGGCCGGAATACCAGCGGCAATACGCGCCGTTACTGCTGCTGTGGAAGGGAATCGCCCGCATGGTGGCGAGACGGCCGGAAGTTCCGGTTCTGTTCGGCGCGGTCAGCATCAGCAATGACTACACTTCAGCATCCCGCGAAATGATATACCGCTTTTTCGAAGCGCACATGCAAGAGGACGAGTTGGCGGGACTGATCGAACCCCGCCGGCCGTTTCGCCCGGGGCTGTTGCGCCGATGGGATTGCAGCGGAATGCACCGTGCACTGCGCGGCCTCGACGAACTCTCCCAGCCCATCACCGACGTTGAGGCGGACGGCAAGGGCCTGCCGATTCTGTTGCGGCAATATGCGAAGATTGGCGGCAAGCTTCTCAGCTTTAACGTAGACCGCAAGTTTTCCAACGTACTCGACGGTCTGGTGGTGGTGGACTTGCGACAGACCGAACCGGCTGTGCTGGAGCGTTACATGGGGCGGGAAGCCGCAGCTCGATTTCGGCGAGTGCACACAGCCTCAGTCGTTCGCTGAGCCGCGTCAGGCTCATAGCGGGGGTGCCGCGGGCAGACGGCAGGCTTGGACGGCGTCTTTCAGTGCTTCTTCCAGGTTTTGTCCCATAAGCGCGAGTGCTTCCGGATTCATTAACTCTTGCATACGCTCAAATAGTTGGCGTTCTTCCTTCCGGATGTGGCCCGACATGCACTGCCCGAACGCAGACAACTCAGCGGCAGACATGGTGCGTGCTTGCGCCCGCGCAAAACTTTCCCGCAGCACGGTGTGATCGGCCAAGAGGTCATCTACCAGCGGGATCAATTCTGCGAGCTTTCGCGCCCTCGGGAACACCACCGATTCTTCCGCCGCGAAGTGAACCCTGATTTCACTTTGAAAAATCTGCTCGACTTCCGTTAGCCACGAGGCAAGATCGGCATCGGCGATGGGCATCGCGCGATCGATGCGAACGCACAGCGCCAGCGCGTGCTGGTGCTGGCGCGAAAGCGGAATCAGATTTCGATCGCGCAGCATGTTAAATAGTGGCCCTAGGAATTCGTCCGTGCCAGTCCCGGTACGGACGCTTCTCCCTCGGCCTGCCCCGGCTCGACGGCGGCGCGGACGGTCAGCCAATCGGTGCGAACCCGCTGCCATTCCTGGATCAGCATTCCGTTGGCCTCAAAGAAGCTCCGAATGCGGTAACGTTCCCAGCCTGCAATCTCTTCGAGAATCGGCGCCAGTACGGCCAGAGCGCTGCTGCTGAGCACGGTCCGTTTCGCGATTTGCGAAACGTCGGCTGATTCCGAGACAGCGATGGTAAGTCCATCGCGCGAGTTGATGTGCAGCATCACATGAATATCCGAGCTGCCGTCACCGGTGTAAATCACATGATCGGGGCCGGCGACTTGCTGCATCAGCAGATGATTCAGAACCGCAACTTTGCCGTATCCCGCCGTGGCGCGCACGATCGTATCGATCTCGCCCGTCGGCTTGTAGCGAAACTCTGTGCCGAAAATGTGATCGGGCGGAACAATATCTTCCAATGCCGAAAGAATCACCTCGACAGGTGCCGCGGATAAAACATAGAAATCGAACTGGTGGCCGTCGATACCAGCGTCGAGGAGCTGATACAGCAGTTTGATATCGCCCTTCAGTCGAATGCGCTTGCCTACCTCGCGCAGATGTTCCTTTCGCACCTTTGCTTTGAACTCAGGATCATGCAGCAACAAGTAGGCGAGCTCTGCGCCCTGCTGCACCAGGTTAATCTTCGCCATTCCCTTGGCCTTGCGCTCGAACTCCTCGGTCGGAATACCGACCAGCTCCGCAAGCACGTAGCCGGAGTCGTTGAAGGTGAGCGTCTGGTCGAAGTCGCTGGCGAAAATGTAACGCTTCAGAAGTTTATCTGCCATAAGCATTCGATTCGCGCCAGAGTCCAACGCGCCATAAAAAGAATTGATTGCGATTATATGCCCGCCTGGTTAACTCGTTGTGAAGAAAGACGGGGCCTATGCAATCATGGAACGACGTGACGTATCAGGCGGTTGGAGGTCTTTCGGATGGAAAGCGCAGCGATCGTGAAACGAATCAGCCCCATGCTGGCCACGGACAACATGGAAGAAACAATTCTTTTTTACCAGACTGTGCTGGGATTCAAACCAATCATGAAATCGGCAGGGTACGCGATCGTGGAGCGCGACGACCTGACCATCCACCTGCAAAAAGCTGCGGACGAGGAGACGATGAAATGCATGCGCGAGCATACCGAGATCTACATTGAGGTTTCTGATATCCACGATTTATGGGAACACGTGAAGACCTTCAAGAACCGCTACAGGATCAGAGATTTATTTGACCGGGAGTACGGCATGACTGAGTTCCATATCGCCGATCCCCAC
>JBEKWZ010000039.1:0-10810 GCA_049512555.1 Candidatus Sulfotelmatobacter sp.
GAAATCAACGGTGTGTGCGTGAACAGCGGCTGGATGTTCGCCGGGGACCCGCGGCTCACGCCCAGTGCCACGAAGAGGACAAAGAGCGCGAGCGTGCCGAAGCTGGTCCAGTTTTGAAACGTGGCGCTGAGGCGGATGCCGCGATAATTCAACACCGTGAGCAGCGCGGTCAGACCGAGACCAATGACAAGGTGCGGCAGGTACACTGGGCGGCCCGCGATGCGATAGAGCTCCATCGAATCGAGGCCGGGCACAATGTAGCCGGCGATGCGGCCAACCGCGACAGCCTCCCATGGACACACAATGAAATAGGCGAGGGTCATCATCCAGCCGGTCGCGAAGCTGACAGGACGCGAGAACACCGCGGAGGTATAGGCGACCTCTCCCGCGGCGTCGGGCATGGCGATCACCAGCTTGCCGTAGACCCAGCCGATGGGAAGCAGGAGCGCGCCGCCGATCACGAAGCCGAGCAGTGCGCCGAGCGCGCCGCCGCGCAGCAACCAGTCATCCATGATGACCAGCCAGCCAACGCCCACCATGGTTCCCCATCCCAGAGTGAAGTAGTCGGTGGCGCGGAGTTGGCGAGCGAGAGTATTCACGAGGTGTTAGGTTTGATGAGAGCCGCGCTGATGGTAGAGACGTAGCTCGCTACGTCTCTGCCGGCGCGAATTATAAAGCATTGGCGCGCAATGCAGCCGAGTGTGCCCACCGGACCGTCGAGAGCGCCGGCGCCTACCCTGGAAACGCACGGTTCGCCGCGCCGAATGTGGTTTTCGCATGTTAGTATCGAAGTCAGCCCTGCATGACATTTCAACACCTGATTCGTAAAAACAGCTGTGCATTCTCCCGCCGGACTTCACGGTGCACGATCTCATAAGAAATGACCTCGTCTTCCAAATCCCGCAAACGCGTGCTCAGTGGCATGCGCCCGACCGGGAAGCTGCATCTGGGCAATTACGTGGGTGCGCTGCAGAACTGGGTGGGCATGCAGGATGAGTACGAATGTTTCTTCTGTGTGGTCGACTGGCACGCGCTCACCACTGATTACGCCGATACTTCGCTGATAAAACAGAATTCGCTGGAGGCGGCGCTGGACTGGCTGGCGGCGGGGCTCGATCCGGAGAAGTCCGTGATCTTCATCCAGTCGCACGTTCAGGCGCACGCCGAGCTGCACCTGCTGCTTTCCATGATCACGCCGCTGGGCTGGCTGGAGCGAGTTCCGACTTACAAGGAGCAGCGCGAGAACATCAAGGACAAAGACCTGGGAACGTATGGGTTCCTGGGCTATCCCGTGCTGCAAGCGGCGGACATTTTGATGTACAAGGCGGATGTGGTTCCGGTGGGCGAAGACCAAGTCGCGCATGTGGAACTAACGCGGGAGATTGTGCGGCGCTTCAACGGTTTCTACGGAAAGCGTGGAGATATTTTTCCCGAGCCGCAAGTTTTGCTCACGCGTGCGCCCAAGCTGCCGGGCACTGATGGGCGCAAGATGTCGAAGTCGTACGGGAACGCGATCCTGCTGACCGATCCAGAGCCGGTGGTACGGCAGAAGCTGAAGACGATGGTGACCGATCCGGCGCGGGTGCGGCGGTCCGATCCTGGCAACCCGGATGTGTGTCCGGTGGGCGATCTGCACAAGATTTTCAGCGGCAAAGAAACGATGGCCAAAGTTAACGAAGGCTGCCGGTCGGCGGGGATTGGCTGCATCGAGTGCAAGGGATGGGCCGCGGACGCGCTGGTGAAGCTGCTGAATCCGATGCAGGAGCGGCGCAAGAAATTCGAGGAGAATCCGCGGCTGGCCTGGGATATTCTGGAAGCTGGCACGGAGCGGGCGCGCAAGGCGGCGGGCGAAACGATGGCCGATGTACGGGCCGCGATGGGAATGTCGCTGGCGTATGAGGGGCCGAACTAGTTGAGAACGAATTCCGTTTCTCGCGCGGTGAGCGCGCGAGAAACGGGGCACGCGGCCGGTACGCAAGAATTTGGATCCTTCGTTTCGCGCACGATGACAGGGCATTACTGATGACGGAAAATGCAAAACTCGTCGACGAAGCGGTCGCGCCACAGGCCGTCCTTGCGGGCGCGTCTCCGGCGAAGACCGGCAAGGATACGGCAAAGAAAGAAGAGAGCGATTCGCCCTTTGCGGTTGCGGTGGGCGACGTGTATGAGGGGCCCCTCGATTTGCTGCTCGACCTGATTCGCAAGCAGGATATCGACATCTACGATATCCCGATCGCGCGCATCACCGAGCAGTATCTGGCCTACGTGGAGAAGATTCGGGAACTGGATGTAAACGTGGCGGCTGATTTTATCTATATGGCCGCAGTGTTGATTCACATCAAGTCGAAGATGCTGCTGCCCCGCGATCCGGATGCGCCCGCGGGAGAACAGGAAGATCCGCGCGGCGAACTGGTCAACCGGCTGCTGGAGCACGAGAAATTCAAGTCGGCGGCGCAGATGCTTTTGCAGAAGCAGCAGATCGAAGATGCGGTTCTTTCTAATCCGTCGCTCAAAGAATTTATGGAGGCGGAAGGCACCGAACCGGAAATCGCCGCCGACGTGATTGACCTGGTCAAGACGTTTCAGCAAGTGCTGGAGCGGGTGCGCACGCGTCCGGTGCTGAATGTCGATGAGGACACCGTCACCGTGGGGCAGATGATTGATTATCTGCGGCGCCGGCTGTCGCTGGAAGATCGGCCGATCCGGCTGAAGCAGTTGCTGATGCGGATACCGTCACAGCCGGCGCTGGTGTGCATGTTCCTGGCGCTGCTCGAAATGGTGCGGTTACAGGCGATCCAGGTGCGGCAGGAAAAATTGTTCGGCGAAATCGCGGTCCGCAAGCACACGCACTTCGACGAGATCATGAACGAACAGTCTGCCGTGCGCGACGACTGGAGATGAAATCAGTAGCTAGCGGTTAGCCATTTCGCTCCGCTAACCGCTAGCCGCCAAATCGCTTATTTACTATGAGTCTCAAAGCTCAACTCGAAGCCATCATTTATGCGGCGGAGACGCCGATCACGCTGGAACAGATGACCCAGCTCGTGAGGGAGAGCATCGTCGCCGAAGGAACATCCGACGAGGCTGAGATCAAGTCGCGCGTGCGCTCGTGCCTGGAAGAACTGATTGGAGAATATGGCGGGACCGATCACGGCATCGAAATCCGCCAGGTCGCAGGCGGATACCGCATGTCGACCAAACCGGAGCAGCACGAAGTGGTGCGAGCGTTCGCCAAGAGTTTGAAGCCGCCGATCCGGCTGTCTCTGCCCGCGCTCGAAACTCTCGCCGTAATTGCTTACAAGCAGCCGGTCACCGTTCCCGAGATCAATGACATTCGCGGTGTCGATTCCGGCGGCGTGATTGGCACACTGCTCGACCGAAAGCTGATCACGACTGCGGGGCGCAAGCAGGTCATTGGCCGTCCGATTCTTTATAAGACAACGAAAGAATTCCTGATGCGGTTTGGGCTGAAGGATGTGAACGAATTGCCTAGCATGGAAGAATTCGAGAAGCTGGTAGCCGAATCGTTTCAGCCAGAACTGATTCCGGCAGAAAGTCAATCGACGTCAGTCGCGACCTCGCAGCCCGAGAGCGCGCATGACGCCGAACCGACGAGCGAAAACGTGTCGGAAACTGAGACGGCTGGCTGACGGCGTTTTCCTCCGCAACCTCTGAGTGTAATCATCATGCCCCTGGAACGCCTGCAAAAGATTATCGCTGCTGCCGGAGTCGCCTCGCGCCGCACCGCGGAGAAACTGATTTCTTCGGGGGCCGTGCAGGTCAACGGAACGGTGGTCACCGAACTGGGCACCAAGGCCGATCCGGAAACCGACCACGTGCGGGTGAACGGGAAACTTCTGCAAGGCGCGCAACGGCACACGTATCTTCTGCTCAACAAACCCAAGGGCTACGTCACAACCATGAGCGACCCGGAAAAACGGCCCACCGTCATGGACCTGATTCACGGCGTCAAGGGCCGCGTGTATCCCATCGGGCGACTGGACTACGCCAGCGAGGGACTTCTACTGTTGACCAACGATGGCGATCTTGCGCATCGCTTGATGAAAGCGGCGTCGCATGTGGCTAAGACGTATGTCGTGAAAGTTGCTGGCACGCCGAAAGATGAAGCGATCGCCAAGCTGCGCGCAGGAGTTTCCATCGCTACCGATGATGGGAAGCGCGTGAAGACCGGACCGGCGCTGGTACGCGTGGTGAAAGAGGCGGCGAATCCGTGGTACGAGATCACTTTGGTGGAAGGACGCAACCGCCAGATCCGGCGCATGTTTGAGGCGGTGGGGCATCACGTCGAGAAAATCAAGCGCGTCCGTTATGGACCGCTTACGCTTGACGTTCCGCCGGGAAAATTTCGTTCGCTCACGCTGAAGGAAATCGACAAACTAAAATCCGCCAGTAATACGAGCGCGACGGTCAAGAAGCAATCCGCGAAGTGATTTGCCGGTCGAAGCAAACGACCGCAATCGAGTAATAACGACGCTTCTATAAAGCGGGAATTCTAGCCGCGCCGTAAAGTCCGGCATCGCTACCCAGTAGCGCGCGGGTGATGATGGTCTTCTTCCGAGTATAGTTCGCAATCTCTGCGGACGCGCCTTCCTTCTTGCCTTGAGGATCATCCGGCGCGGTCGCGGCATAAACCAGCGAGCGCTCGCGAAGTTCTGCAAACATCCGCGGGGCGAAGGCGTCCCACGCGCTGAGGACTCCGCCACCAATCACAAACATGTCGAGGTTGAGGATGTTAATCAGACCCGCGAGCAGGATTCCCAAGACCTGGCCGAAGCGATGGAAGATGCGTTGCGCGTCGGGGTCGCCCTGAATCGCGAGATTGTAAACCGAACGAGCGCTGAACTCGGGGTCAGAGCCGGCAGCCTTCGCGAGGCCGGGAGCGTTTCCGGCAGCAATCGCTTCGCGAGCCATGCGCACCACTGCCGTAGCCGATGCGTAGCGCTCGGCGCAACCGTGGTTACCGCAGCCGCAGGGGACGCCGTCGGGCTCGACGGTGACATGGCCAAACTCGCCAGCCATGCCGTTCATGCCGTAGAAAATCTTTCCATTTAGAACAATCGCGCCGCCGATGCCAGTGCCCAGGGTGATCATCGCCATGTTGGCGGCGCCGCGGCCGGCGCCCAGCCATTGTTCGCCGAGAGCGGCAACTTTAGCGTCGTTGTCGAGGAACACGCGAGCGCCCAGCCGGCGCTCGATTTCATCGCGGACAGGATAGTCGGACCAGCCGGGAAGGTTGGCGGACTTGCGCATCATTCCGGTTTCCATGTCGATGATGCCGGGGACGCCGATGCCGGCGCCGACAAACTTTCCGCTGCCGCGATATTGCTCGGTCAGGCGGTGAATGGCATCGCACATTTCGCCAATGACGTGGTCGCGGCCGAGCGCGACTTTTACGCCCAGTGTGATTTTTTCGAGAAGCTGGCCGTCCGTGCTGACGGCCGCAATGCGCAGGTTGGTGCCGCCGAGATCGACTCCGATGGAAAAATCAGGCATGGGCAGAAGATTATCAGAAGGGTCTCTAAAGGTAATAGCCTAGACCTGAAAAGATGGTGTGCGAGGATCCGTTCTGCACGCTTTCGACTTCGAACCAGTGATCCTCATAAGCGTCGCCCTCCAAAATAACCTCAATGTGTCCATCGCCATCCACATCGGCAAGATCGATAGCAGACCAGGTCGTCACCGTATTTTTTTCGGCATTGGTTTTTTGGAACGGCACCTTTCGCAGCACACGGACATGCGAACTCTGGTCGATGATTGCGATCACCTCGCAGACCGTGAGGTCGTCTCCGGTCAAATAATCATAGTCCGCCGCGGCAAGAGACCAACCGGAAGAATTCGCTTCCCACTCAATAAAGTAGATTTGTCCGGCGGCCTTAGCGGGCAGGCCGAGCCGTCGCAACTCGCCGATTAAAATGCCGCGTACACCTGAAGACGGCTGTCCATGCTGTTCGCACTTTCGCGCACCCTCAACCCAATTGCATTCGAAGTCCGCCGTCACTTTGACATCTTTCCCTGGCGTTTTCGGCGGACGAATCTCGCAGCTGTCGTCGGGACCGTTTCCTTGCGGTGCGCCACAATAGTGGACCTTAAGAAAAGATTTGATTTTGAGGCAGCGAGCGCTAGTACAGGCCGGACGATGCGGGTCTTTTTCGTCTTGACTATTCGCCCGTTTACCAACTACCAGGAGCAGCAACAGAGCTGTGATCAGAACGCTTTTCGTTGTCCAAAAAACAGTCGGGTGGTGCACGACACGACCATATCACTTCTGGCACTTGGGGCAGAAGTGGCTGCTGCGGCCGGCGATTACGACTCGCTTGATCGGCGTTTTGCAGACGACGCAGGGCTCGCCCTCACGGCCGTACACGCGATGCTGGAGCTGGAAGAATCCTTCTTCGCCGTCGGCGTCGACGTAATCGGAGATGGAGGACCCGCCTAGCGCGATCGCTTCTTTCAGGACTTCTTTCACTGCGGTGAGGAGTTTGGCGAGTTGGTCGCGGGTAATGGTCGAAGCGCGGCGGCGCGGGCGTAGGCCGGCGCGGTACAAAGATTCATCAGCGTAAATGTTGCCGACGCCGCGCAGGAGATTCTGATTGAGCAGGGCGCTTTTGATGGGAGTCTTGCGGCCGCGGAACAACGCGAGGAAACGGTCGAGATCGACTTCCAGTGGCTCGACCCCTGCGGCGTCAAAGTCTCCCGTCTGCGCGACGCTCAACCGGCCGAAGCGGCGGGGGTCGACGAACCTCAGTTCCCTGCCCGACGATAATTTTAGGATGGCGTGGGTGTGCTTCAGCACTTCGGATTGCGGCTCACAAACTTGCAGGCGCCCGGTCATGCCGAGGTGGACGATCCATTGGGCCTTGCTTTGTGTGGGGCGGACACTCATGTCCTCCTCCGCATGAGGCGACGATGAAGGTTGTGCTAACGGGGCCTTGGATCCCTTACGAGATGGTTTTGGTTCCCGGCCTTTGGCGGACAAGAGTGTCCGCCCCACACAATCCAGATCGAAGACGATGTGTTTGCCCATGCGACGAACGGCGGCAATGCGGCTGTGTTCCAGCGTTGCGGCGATCGCGGACGCAGGAGATTTTAGGGGCTCTTTCTTTTGCCCGAGCCAGACGGAGTCGACGACATCGCCGGTGACGCGTTTGGCGAGGCCGCGCGCGATGGTTTCGACTTCGGGGAGTTCGGGCATGTGATTGTCTCTTGAAATGAGCGGATCGACCTCGCCGGTGAGCAACCACCGGGGCTGAAGCCCTGCGATTCTATGCGGTTGACGCGGCCCTAAAGGGCCGCTCTTCCACAAAGGCCGCTCTTCCACGAATCTACTTCTTCAGGGAATCCTTCTGCAGGAGAATCTGCTTCTATCTACTTCTTCAGGAACGTTCCCTTCTCTAGCTCCTGAAACGCCTGCTGCAGTTGCTGTTGCGTGTTCATGACAATGGGGCCGTACCACGCCACCGGCTCTTCGAGCGGCTTGCCCGAGACCAGCAGAAAGCGGATTCCATCTTCGCCGGCCTGCACGGCGACTTCATCGCCGCGATCGAAGACCACGAGCGAGCGGTTTTCAGCGTCAGCGGGAGGCTTGGTGTCGGCCCATCCCACGCTTTCGGTGGGAACGGCGAGAGGCCCGGAAGCATTACAGAATTTTCCGTCGCCTGCGAATACATAGGCGAAGGCGTGGCGGCTGACCTCGACCGGGAGCGTTTTCCGCTTGCCCGGAGGAACTGACACGTCAAGGTACGTGGGATCGGTGGCGATTCCGTCGACCGGGCCGGTCTTGCCCCAGAAACTTCCGCACACGATGCGCACATGCGTGCCGTCGTCGTCGGTAACCTGCGGGATGTCGCCGGTCTTCACTTCCTGATAACGGGGCGCGGTCATCTTTTGCGCCGATGGCAGGTTCGCCCACAGCTGGAAGCCATGCATGCGGCCAGTCTCGTCCCCCTTCGGCATTTCCTGGTGGATAATGCCGCTGCCGGCCGTCATCCACTGCACGTCGCCGGCGGCGATGGCGCCCTGGTTGCCCATGCTGTCGCCGTGTTCGACGGTTCCGGCCAGGACGTAGGTGATGGTCTCGATGCCGCGGTGCGGGTGCCAGGGAAATCCGGCGAGATAATCCTCGGGCACATCATTGCGGAAATCGTCGAGCAGCAGGAACGGGTCGAACTCCTGGGTGTTGCCGAAACCGAAGGCGCGGCGCAGATGCACTCCCGCTCCTTCGAGTGTGGGCTTGGACTTGATGAGGCGCTTGACGGGTCGAATGGACATTTGATCTCCCGAGTGTCGAAATACTCGTAGTGAGCGATGTACACCTTTTTCTATCGCGTGAAGGTTAGATGCGCCAGACATGACGCAGGACGCACCCCTCGGCTGTGCCTTTGGGGCTAAGGTGCATTCTTCCGCGTAATCAAAACGGCTTTAGACCTCAGGAGGTCAAACCCGACAGCAAGATGTTTGCAACTTCGCCGGGGCGTTCGACGTGGCAATCGTGACCTGTCTCCAGGTCGGCAACTTGCCAACCGGACGCACGAGCTTTCACGGCGAACGGCGCGAAGAATGGCCTTGCCGGGTATCCTTCTGCAACAGCGGCCACGAAGGTAGCTGGAATACTTGTCTTGCGATTTGCCGGGAGCTGAATTGGTTCCTCAAAACAACGGAGACTAAAATCGCACAATCTTGCGCGCACAAAATCACGGGCATCGCCCGGCTTCAGTCCCCAGAGATCAAGCTGGCCATCCCCGGCCGGTAAGCGCCAGCCATCTCCATGTTCGCGTGCGACGTTGCGGAAATAGGAGCCGATCTCAGGGGGAAGCAAGTCCAGTACGCATTGCCCATTTTCCGGAATGAAAGCATCCAGGAAAACTAGTTTCCGTACTTGATTTGGGTTCGTCTCCGCCACACCGCTGATGATCATGCCCGCATAACTGTGGCCTACAAGGATCACGGGGCCCTCCGACTTCGACAGTTCGCGCGAAACGTCCTCTATGTGTTGCTGAAGGGTGATGTTCGGGGACAGGCGGCTTTGGTCGGTACCCAGTCCGCTGAGGACAGGGGTTATCACGGTGTGACCATGTTCTTTCAAAAAGGGAGCCAACAGGTCCCAGGTACCACTCGACTGCCAGGCGCCGTGCACGAGGACGAACGTCGACATAGCGGAGAGTCTAGCAGGTTGGGATATCTTGCGTGACCCTTGACAAGCAGGCTTCCGCGCCAATACCGAACGGCGGGCGCGAGGTCACGAGAGGTTCTAGTCTTTGAGCGGGACGACCGCGCTGCCGTCGCGGCAGAAGGTGGCGACTCGTTGCAGGTCTCCGTTGACGCTGGGCACAGTCATCACCGGACCGTAGCAGTAGACGGCGTGGCCGGAGGCGGCAAAGTACCAGCGTCCGCCCTTGGAGTGTTTGGCGATCTGGGTGGTGGGCTGCCGCAACGGCTTCTGCGGGGCCAGCGGGACTACCGGCAGACTGAACAACAAGGCTAGGGTCAGGACCTTCATGGTTTTTTCCTAAAGCTGGACTTTTCCTGGAGCTCGCTTGCCAGCTTTGGCTTGCTCTTGCTTATCCACAGAAACTGCAGCAATGTTCAAGTTCGTGAATCTTATTCAGTGAGCCCGGATCGCGATCTTAGATCGTGATCAGGACCCGGACATCGTCCACCAGTTCTAATGCTGGCTTTGACGGCATCCGAAAATCCGGCTTCTGGTTGGCTGACTGGTTCTGCGCACGATGTTGCGGTCCTGCCTGGGAAGACGGGGCCGGCTTCGTTGGTGCCTGGGCTGACGGGTACTGGGTCGACGGGTACTGTGTTGATGGAGCCTGGGTTGACGGGTACTGCGCTAAAGATTGCGTGGAAGGCTGCTGCGCCGCTGGGATCTGACTTTTAGCGGCGTTGGACTCGGCCGTCTCCTGTGCAGCCTTCATCTTCACGGCAGACAATTCTTTGCTGTCGCGGAACAGCTCGCGAATCAGGGCACGCTGCGACTCGATGGTCCGCCCCTGCTCCACAATCAGCATCGTCATCAGGCCGTAGGAGATCAGGAACAGGATCGTCAACAATGGCAACCAGCCGTGCTTCTTGGGAGCAACGGGGGCGTCCGTTGCCGCTACGGTGGGTAAGGATTCCGTCCCAAATAGACTCGTCAAGTGGCACCCCAATCTTTGCCCTGAACTGGCGGGCACCTAACGAATTGCACCCTGGGAGCCAATGGCGATAGTCTCGCTATCATCATGATTACACTAGAGTTATCAACACAACACAGGGACGGCGCGACTGGGATATGTGCAACTCAATGCACATTATGAGTAAGCATGATTGGTTTCGACGCACACTTCTCCCAACGCAAACTGCTCGTCCGGCACGACTTGCTGAGACCTATCGCAAGGATGTGTCCTTTCTTTCGTCACGGTGGTTACCCCGGTCACTTTGCAGCAAATGACCTGATCTCCTAAGATCGTGAGCAAGGAACATTAGTACTATTCATCTGTCTCCAGGGATCGCCATCATGCGAACACGGTACGTTCTGGCGCTGTTTCTTGTGCTCTCCGGCTTTGTCGGACTGGCAGGAACAGCCCAAGGCCAGCAGTCCTCCACCGAAGCGCGTAAGCTCGTGCGAAAAGTAGATCCGGTCTATCCGCCCATGGCGAAAAAGATCAACCTCGCCGGTACAGTCAAGGTTTTTGCGATCGTGGCGACCGACGGAACCGTGAAATCGGTCGAACCGGTGGGCGGCAGCCCTGTGCTGGTCCAGGCTGCTCAAGACGCCATCCGCCAATGGAAATTTGCTCCCGCG
>JBEKWZ010000040.1:0-10809 GCA_049512555.1 Candidatus Sulfotelmatobacter sp.
GGCGATTCTTCGACTATCTTCTCGAAGCGCCGCTCCGCCGGATTCGATTTCTGCCGCCGGATCAGCAGATAAATCCGCTTCACGTCCGGCAATTCCAGCAGCGTGTTGGCCAGCCAGACCTTGCCGATGAATCCGGTGACCCCGATCAGCATCACGTGCTTGCCCGCGAACGCCCGGCGAACCGAAAATCCCTGGGCCTGCCGCTGACCGTCAAAATGCACAATCGGCCGCTCTGGCACCACCGGCCGCCGCTCCGCCGGAATCACCGCCGCCCTCAACTCTTCCACCGAAATATCCAGATGCCGCGCCAGGGTTTTCGGAGCCCTGCGCCCGTCTGGATTCTCCTCCCTGAATTTCGCAAACGCCCCGCGCGGCCGGATCACCGGCTCCAGCAACCGCCCCGTCGCCGTGCCATCGCGAAACTCCAGGCGATTGGCCACAATCCGCCTGACCCCCAAATGCTGTGCCAGCGGCCGCATCACGTGCTCCAACCCCTGGCTCACCAGCACCACGTCCGCCCCGGACTGCACCAACTCCTGCACCTTGCTCACGCCTCGCTCTTTCAGGCGCGGCTTCAACTTGTATTGAAAAAACTCCTCGCCCAGCAGATCAAGCCGGTCGCGACTCACTCCACGCAGCACCGCATGCGCTACCCGCGTCGCAAACTTGCGATTCGTGGAATAAAGAAACGGCCGCAGCAGGGCCATCAGAAAGATCAGCCCGCGGCGCCTAAAACGCTCAGCGAACGTCTGCGCATTCCAGGTAAAAAACGCCACTGGCTCGACCACAGTCAGATCGAGCAAGCTGCCCTCAACCCGCCAGTAGACGGTCGGACCCACGCCCGAGTTGTGGTTGATCGGTTCCAAATTTTGCTGTTCGTCCCTCTACAGGGCTTCGCTAATGAATAGTCAGACGAAACTTCTATTGTAAACAACTTAGGGGATGGGGCGAAGCGAAAGTCGCCCCGCTAAGGTGGGTCGGAAGCGCGAACCGGGCCGCCAAGGAGTGATTCCCGTGTCTTTTCTCCGCGATCCTTCGTGCCCGCTGTGGTTAACGCCTTTCTCGTTATTCCATCGACGGACTTGTCCCAACCGCATTTCTACCCACTTTATCGACGGTGAGCTCGCGCCCGACGATCAACGCAACTCCACCGCTGACGGCCAACGTCGCCCCGATCGCCAGCAACCCTCCCTGAAACCCGCCATTCGCGGTCCGAAAGAATCCAATAATGTCCGAACCGAAATATCCTCCCAGATTCGCCAGCGAATTAATCATCGCGATCCCCGCCGCTGCCGGAAGGCCGGCAATCCGCGAGGTCGCCATTGCCCAGAACGGCCCCACCATGGCCTCGGCACCGGCCATCCCGAGTCCAACTCCTGCAATCACCAGCGCTGGAGCCTTTCCATACGCAGCGGCGACCAACGCCAGTGCTGCGCAAAACGCCGGAACCGCCGTGTGCCAGCGCCGCTCTCCGGTGCGATCCGAACTCATCCCAACCAGCACCATCGCGAAGGTGGACACCACGAACGGAAGAACGGCGACCAGGCTCGTCTGGAAATTGCCCAGCCCCGACAGCGACTGGATCAGACTCGGCAGCCAGAACGTGACCCCGTACATCGTCGTAGATACGCCAAAGTAAACCAGCGAAAGCATCCAGATCCTGGGCGCGATCATAACCTGCCAGAAGCTGCCCTGTTTGAGACTCGACTCCGCTTCCCGCTCGCCCGCCAGTTTGTCCAACAACCAGGCGCGCTCCTCGCCCTTCAGCCACGGGGCCTGTTCCGGCCGGTCCGAAAGCACCCAAAGAACAACCGCTCCCAGAACGATCGCCGGGACCCCTTCCATGAGGAACATCCATTGCCATCCCGAAAGCCCTTTACCCGTTAGGCCAAGCAGCGCCCCGGAGATCGGGCTGCCGACGATCCCCGCCAGCGGGTTCGCGGTCATGAACCAGGCTACGGCACGAGCCCGGGCGCGCGCCGGGAACCAGCGTTTCAGGTAGAGGATCATGCCGGGGAAAAATCCCGCCTCGGCGGCGCCCAGCAGGAAGCGCAGGAGGTAAAAACTGAGGGGCCCGCGGATGAGGATCATCAGGCAGGAAATCAATCCCCAGGTCGCCATCAAACCTGCAATCCACCGCCGGACCCCGAACTTTTCCAGCACTAGATTGCTAGGAAGCTGAAAGAAGAAGTATCCGGCGAAGAACATTCCTTGTGCGCGCCCGATGACGCGGTCGCTCAACCCCAGTTGCCCGCGCATTTGCAGCACCGCAAAACTCACGTTGATCCGGTCGAGGTAGGCAACAATGTAGAGGAGGAAGAGAAATGGCATCAGCCGCCACATCAGTCGGGAAATCACGGCGGATTCCAGGCGGTCGGGAGCAGTTTCCAAGATAGGTTCCGGATTTTCAGTACTGCTGGTCTGGTCAGACCGGTTCGGCAGTCGCGAGGATTCTACGCCAAGCCCAGCTTACCCCGGATCTCCCTGACAATCTGCTGCGGCGGCGCGGCGATTTCCACGGTCACCACGCCCTCCGGCTCTTCTTCGTTCGGCTCTTCCAGGTCGGCAAACTGGCTGGCTAGAATCTGCTGACCGGCAAAGTGTCCATGCCGGGAACGCAGCCGCCCGGCAATCAGTTCCGCGCTCCCCTTCAAATACACGAATCGTACGTCCGGCCGAACTGAGAGTTCCCGCCGGTAGCTGCGTTTCAGCGCGGAACAAGCCAGCACAAAGTCACGCCTCTCAGCGATCCATCTCGAAATCGCCGCCCGAAGACTCTCCAGCCACGGCCGCCGGTCGTCGTCGTCGAGCGCAATACCCTTACGAATCTTCTCCACATTCGATGCCGAATGAAAATCGTCCGCGTCCGCGAATCCCCACCCCAGTTGCTCAGCCAACAACCGCCCCACGGTCGTCTTCCCCGAACCGACAACTCCCATCACGATCACGATCATCGGAGGATTGTAGTCCGCTATTACCTGGCGTCTTCCTGAAAGACGATTTGAAAGGGCGCGGCTTCAAGCCGCGCCGTCAGTGCCCCAGAATCAACGCGGCTTTAGCCGCTGAGGCGCGAGGATACGCTATTTTTTAGCGTAACTCTTCTGTTCGCCGGTCCGCCCATTCGTCACCGTGAACGTCCCGTCCACTTCTGCCGCGACTTTGATGAACTTCCCTTCGCAGTTTTCCTTCACGTTCGCAATCCGGTTCTCGGCGACGTTGTGGTCTCGATCCGATCCTTCTGCGTAATGCAGTTGCCACAAATCCTCCAGCCCCGGAGAATCGTGAACAATCTGCCACGCCGCCGGGCTCGCTCCCTTCCGCGGCCCGTTATCAATCACCGCGACTCGCGGATGCAGCGCCCACACCAGTGCCTTCGGATTCGACAAGTCCGCCCCGTGATGCGTCACCAGAAAAAGATCCACCGTGCCCAGCAAGTTGTTCGGGCAAGCAATCTCAAGCTCTTTCTTCTTCGTCAGATCGCCGAGATCAAGAAAACGAAAGTGCCCGTACGTAATCAGAACGCCTACGGAACGCGCGTTCTCCGTGTTGTCGACCGCCGCGGCAGGCTCGGCGCCACAGTAGGAATTCGCTCCCCCCGCTCCCGGCAATGGATCCGTAATGTGATCTCCGGCCGCGGACAGCACGCGCACGTCGACGCCCGTGATCGGAAGCTTCCATCCCGGCTTCACCACCACATGGGTATGCCCCGCGATGGCCTTTTCGTAGGTCGCATAGTCGGTGCGCGTCACTTCAGAGTCTTCCAGATTCGGCCCGTGATCGAGAAACGTCCCCACCTTGATGCCGTCCACCAGCTGCGGCACACCGCCCACGTGATCGCGATGATAGTGGGTAATCAGAACGTAATCGAGCTGCGTGATGCCGGCCTGGTGGGCGGCAGCCTCAATGCGGTCCGCGTCGCGCCCGTCATATCCCGGCCAGCCCGTGTCGATCAGCAGCGACTGGCCTGACGGCGTCACCACCAGCGTTGCTTGCCCACCTTCCACGTCGATGAAATAAATTTGCAGGGACTTCGGGCTTTCCGCCGCCCCACACGGCGAACTCGCACTGAGGACACAAAGACAGAGAACGAAACCAGCGGTCAGCACTGAACGCATTGGGAGCACCTGATTGGGAGATGTTGCCGAAGATTATGCCACGCGCCCGCGGAGAAACGTCAGGTTAGTTTTCCACCGTCCTGGGCGGGTTTAATAAAAGCCGGAAAACTCCGCTCAGCGTAAAATGCTGCGAGGCCGCCCTTTTGAAACTCACCGAAGATCCTCATCGCCGCTTCAATCCCTTGACCAACGAATGGGTGCTGGTTTCGCCACATCGCGCAACGCGCCCCTGGCAGGGAGAAGTCGCGCCACTGCCAACCGCGAAAGAGCCAGCCTACGACCCGACCTGTTATCTCTGCCCCGGCAACTCCCGCGCCGGCGGCGTTCATAATCCCGCCTACACCAACACCTTTGTGTTCGACAACGACTTCGCTGCCTTGAAGCTCGACACTCCGCGCGAACGCCTCGATGTTGAGTGCATGGGCCTGCTCGTCGCCCAGGGCGAACCCGGCATCTGCCGCGTCATGTGCTTTTCCCCGCGTCACGATCTCACCCTGGCCACCATGGGCGTGGACGCTATCGAAACAGTCGTCCGCACCTGGATGGAACAATTTCGCGAACTGGGTGAAATGGCGAGCATCAACCACGTCCAGATTTTTGAGAACCGCGGCGCCATGATGGGCGCCAGCAATCCCCATCCCCACTGCCAGATCTGGTCCAGCGCTTCGATTCCAGATGTACCCTCGAAGGAACTCGCCTCGCAGGAGAAATATTTCCTCGCCAGCGATCGCTGCCTGCTCTGCGATTACATTGAACTAGAACGAAGGCTGCGAACTCGCGTGGTCGCCGAGAACGCTCGCTTCATCGCCCTGGTGCCGTTCTGGGCGGTCTGGCCGTTTGAAATTCTGCTCTGCAGCCGCAACCACATCGGCAGCATGAACGACTTCGCCAACGAAGACGCGCCGCAATTGAGCGCGATTCTGAAGCAGGTGACTTCCACCTACGACAAAGTTTTCGGAGTCCCCTTCCCCTACTCCATGGGATTCCACCAGTCGCCGACCGACAACCTCGAGCACCCGGAGTGTCACTTCCACGCCCATTTCTATCCCCCGCTGCTGCGCTCGGCAACCATCCGTAAATTTATGGTCGGCTTCGAAATGCTGGGAACGCCGCAACGCGACATCACCGCCGAAAGCGCAGCCGAACGCCTGCGCGAACTCACCGGATCGTAGTCGATTGAGCGGTCTCGCAGGAATTGTCAGGAATTGTTTAGAAGGAATGCAGCGAAGTTGCAACTGCCTCTTATGCGGCTACTCGGCGGGAAATTCCCAACCTTCTTCTTTCATTTTCCGGTTGGTCCAATGTTGAAGCTGTTCAAACAGTGCCGGCTCGATCACAGCAAAGCGAATGCCGACCCGCCCCTCTTCGCCGACCCACATCAGTCGAGCTTTGGCCTTAAAGAGGACTTCGCTCTCCGGCAACACAAAGCTCACATCCAGTAATCCAGAAAATCGCAGCGGCTCTTTCAAGCCGTCCAGACCCATGCCGCCGGTGCTCAGGTTGACGCCCTGCACGCTGATTTGTTCGCCATGAGAATTCTTCACAGTTACGGCAATCTGCACCCGGGTGCGAAAAAATTTCTGCTGCTCGTTGCTGATGAGGCCGAGCGTCGCCGCGGTCTCGCCCGGAGCGAAGTTGATGTTGTATTCCTTCAGCTTGCGGCTCAGCGTGCGCCGGGAAATGCCCAGTTGCTCCGCCGCCAGCGTGCGCTGCCCGCCCGTGCGCTCCAGCGCCTTGATGATCATCTGCTCTTCCATGCTGTCGAGATTGCCCACAGGAATAGAAGCGGTTTGCCGCATCGCGGCCGGTTCTCCGGTCAGCGCGGGACTCAACCGCGAGAAGTCAATCTCGGCTCCCGCAGTTTCCATCGCCATTTTCGCCACCAGGTTGCGCAGTTCCCGAATATTTCCCGGCCACGGATGCGACAGCAGCGCCGTAATCGCCTGCGTGGAAAAGCTCTTGCCCGGCGCCTTCAGCCGCAGAAAATGTTCCGCCAACGCCACGATATCCTCAGGACGCTCCCGCAGGGGCGGTACACGCAATTGGAATTGCCCGAGCCGGTGAAACAGATCCTGCCGGAACCGTCCTTCCCTGACCGCGACTTCCAGATCCTGGTTGGTGGCCGCAACAATACGCACGTCGACTCTGATCTTGCGGTGCCCGCCCAAGCGATAGAAGGGTTGGCCGTCCAGCACGCGCAGCAGTTTCACCTGCGTCTGCAGTTGCAGTTCGCCGATTTCATCGAGGAACAGCGTGCCCTTGTCGGCCATCTCGAACAGCCCAGGCTTGGAGCCGTCGGCGCCGCTGAACGCTCCTTTTTCATATCCAAAAAGTTCGCTCTCGACCAGGTTCTCGGGGAGCGCGGCGCAGTTGATATCGACCCACGGACGGCTGCGGCGCTGCGACGATTCGTGAATCGTACGCGCGATCAGTTCCTTGCCTGTCCCAGTCTCGCCCGTGATCAGGGCCGTTTCCGTGTGGCCCGCGACCCGGTCGACCAGGGTCATGAACTTGTGCATCACCGGGCTGGCCAGGATAAATACCGTGTCATCGATCTTGCGCGAAATCACGCCCGGCGCCGCTGGCGCCGGGCCCCCGTCTTGGGTCTGTGCCTGGGCCCTGATAGCGCTCAACACGCCCTCAGCCAGCGGCACGATCACCGCGACTAGCGCCACCGGCTTGTCCGCAGAATCCCGCAGGAGGGTCGAGCAGAATTGCACCGGGAAGCAGTTCCCGGTCTTCGGCAGCGCGAACAGATTGCCGCGATAATCCGCTTGCGTGGACGTCACGGCAAGAATCATCCTGCGCAAGGGATTGTGGTCCAGTCCGTCTGTTTTTTCCGTTAGCGCGAAGAACGCCGCGAAGTCCTGCCCTAGCACTTCCCCGAGCGTATAGCCGAACAGCGCGCTGAACGCAGGGTTACAGGCCGTCAGCTCCCCTTTCAGATCGGTGGAGAACACAGCCATCTGCGACTGGGTGGACGCAACGCTGTCACCACCGCCGGTTGGGGAGCTGGCCAGATCTTGAGTCTCCGAACTGCGCTGCGGAATCGGCATATGGCGTTTGGGATGATGGTGACACAGGCGGTGCGCTTCACCGAGAAGCGTGTCGCGCCGCAGGTAACGAAGGTAATACCCTGCTTCCCTCTCGTCTAGCACGCCCGGTTTGCCGCTGGTTACCAAAGTAAGCTTTAGCAGACCTAATCCTTGCAATACGATTCGAGGCAGGCTCGAACCGGGAGACGTGTTCCGCACGGGCCCGACGCGGGATTGAACCACCCCTGCGCCGTAAATATTTGTGTGCTCGCGGGAGGATGGCGAGGGGGCCCCTGCAACAACAGTTCGCACCGAGCAGTAGGTTGTAAATGAAACCAGAGGCGGACGGATTATCGCTTCAGACGAAGGCATTCGTCGGCGCCACCGCGTCATTGGGCGTGGTTGTGCTGGGGTATGCCTGTCTGCATTGGCAATCGCAGGATCTGCTGCGATTCGGCTGCTACCTGGCCGTGGCCGTGCTCGCGTCAGGGCTGAAAGTGCAACTGCCCGGCATCGACGGCACCATGTCGGTGAATTTCCTGTTCATCCTGCTCGGCGTGCTGGAACTGAGCCTTCCTGAAACTTTGCTGATTGGCTGCACCGCGAGCCTGGTGCAGAGCGTCTGGCAGACGCGTAAACGGCTTGATCCCGTTAAAGTGCTCTTCAACGTGGCCGGCATGATGGCCAATGCCAGCGCGCTCACCTACCTGAGTTATCACTGGATGGTTGCCCGCTTCGGATCGAACAAGCCAATCTTGCTGATGGTCGCGGCCCTGGTCTTCTTCTTCGCCAACACGCTTCCCATCTCCGTCGTCATCGCGCTCACCGAAGGCAAATCAAGCCGCAAAGTTTGGTCGGAATGCTATTTCTGGTCGTTCCCGTATTACCTGGTCGGCGCCGCCGCGGTTGGACTGGTCGGCATCGTCAACCGCTCCGCGGGATGGGAAACCTCTCTGCTCGTGCTCCCGCTAATCTACTGGGTATATCGCTCGTATCGCTTGTACCTCGGCCGGCTCGAGGCCGAAAAAGACCGGGTCGAAGTAGAGAAGCGCCACGTCGAACAAATCGCGTCGCTGAACATGCGCACCATCGAGGCGCTGGCACTGGCCATCGAGGCCAAGGACCAGACCACGCACACTCACCTGCAGCGCGTGCGAACTTACGCCGTCGCCGTGGCCAGAGAATTGAATCTGCCGGATGGCGAGATCGAAGCCCTGCGCGCCGCTGCTCTGCTGCATGACATCGGGAAGCTCGCCGTCCCCGAACAAATCATCAACAAGCCGGGAAAGCTCACGCCCGAAGAGTTTGAAAAGATGAAAGTCCATCCCCTGGTGGGCGCGGAGATTCTGGAACGCGTCGCCTTTCCGTATCCCGTCGCCCCGATTGTCCGCTGCCACCACGAGCGCTGGGATGGCACCGGATATCCCGAGGGCCTGAGCGGGGAACAAATTCCCATCGGCGCGCGCATCCTCGCAGCCGTCGATTGCCTGGACGCGCTGGCTTCTCATCGCCAGTATCGCCCCGCGCTGCCGCTCATTGAAGCGATGGCGAAAGTGAAGGAAATGGCGGGCACGTGGTTCGATCCGCAAGTCGTCAAGATTCTCGAGGCACGCTATGTGGAACTGGAGCGCATGGCGCAGATATCAGAAGACACTGCCGCGTCCCGTGGCCTGTCCAAGGGCGTGCGGGTCGAGCGCGGTCTTGCCCCGGCTACCGGTTTCGAACGCACAGAGACCGCCTATGGATCCGGCGACAGCGCCGCCTTCCTCACCTCCATCGCCTCGGCGCGCCAGGAAGCCCAGACCATGTTCGAGCTCAGCCAGGATCTCGGCGTCTCCCTGAGCCTGAGCGAAACCCTGTCGGTGCTCTCGATGCGCCTGCGCCGCATGATCCCCTACGATTCGATTGCCGTGTTCGTGAACCGCAACGGCTGGCTGCTTCCGGAATTGGTGAGCGGCGAAAACTTCCGCATGTTGTCGTCGTTGAAAATCAAGGTCGGCGAAGGACTCTGCGGATGGGTGGCGGCCAACTGCAAGCCCATTGTGAACGGCAATCCCCAGGTCGAAGAAGGCTACATAGTCGATCCCGCCAAGCATGCCACTCTGCAATCAGCTCTTGCCGTACCTCTCGAAGGTCTGAACGGAGTTGTCGGCGTGCTGGCCATGTACCAGGCCAGCCGCGATGCTTTCACCCCCGATCATTTGAGAATCCTGCTGGCCGTGGCCTCCAAGGTCGCCATGTCGGTCGAGAACGCGTTGAAGTATCAGCAAGCCGAGAGTTCCGCGACCACCGACTATCTGACCGGCCTGCCCAATGCGCGCTCGCTGTTTGTGCATCTGGCGCAGGAAGTGGCACGTTGCCGCCGCATGAAGACTCCGCTGGCCGTGCTGGTTTGCGACATCGACGGCTTCAAGCAGATCAACGATTCCTTCGGCCACCTCGAAGGCGACAAACTCCTACGCGAGTTTGCCACGCGCCTGAAAGACGTCTGCCGCGGCTACGACTACGTCGCCCGCATGGGCGGAGACGAATTTGTCATCACCGCTCCCGGCCTCTCCGGCGAACCGGCCCGGGAAAAAGCCGAAACGCTGAATCAGGCGGCTATCGAGTCGGCGCGCCACGTCTGCGGCCGCGACTTGATCACGCTCAGTGTCGGCATCGCCTTCTGTCCCGAAGACGGCTACGACGTGGAGCGCCTGCTGGCCGAAGCCGATCGCAGAATGTATTCCATGAAACAGCTCCATCACGGCTCCCCCGCCAGCGAGCCGTCTTCGAAAACTCTCGGAGCAACGGCGGAATAACAAAGGCCCTTCACGATGCTCGGGAAAATACTCGGTCGAAAAATGCGGCGAAGAATTATGTGGCATGCGCTCGCCCTCCTCGCCACGGTTCTGCTCGGCGGCCTGCTCTCGGCAACGCTCGTGCGTCTTGCGCCGGGATTCGATTCCGACGAGGCCCAACTCGATCCTCATCTGAACTCCTCCAGCGTTCAAGCCCTGCGCCAAGCGCGCCTCGACCAGCACAACATCTTCCGTTTTTATTTTCACGCCTTGCAGCGTTCCGCCCACGGCGACCTCGGAACTTCGCTGTCGCTCGGCCAGCCGGTGAGTCTGCTGCTGCGCGAGCGCGCTCCGCTCACCCTGCGCCTGGTAGGAATCGGCCTCCTGCTGAGCTGGGCCGTGGCCATGGCAATGGCCCTCAGCGCCGCCTGGCTGCGCGTCTCCGCCTACGACGCCCTGACCACTGCAATCAGCGGAACTTTTCTTTGCGTCCCGGCGGCGGTTCTGGCTCTGTTGTCGGTCTTGTGGAATGTCCCAGGAGCGCTGGCCATCGCCCTGATCGTGTTTCCCAGCGTCTATCGCTATGCCCGCAATCTGCTAGCGAAGGCTTACGCCATGCCTCATATCGTTTCGGCGCGGGCCAGAGGCCTAAGCGAGTTGCGGATTCTGTTCTGGCACGTGGTTCCCGTGGCTGGGCCGCAGCTACTGGCCCTTGCCGGAGTCTCGGTGAGTCTCGCCGTGGGAGCGGCCATCCCCGTGGAAGCACTGTGCGGCCTCGCCGGGGTCGGGCAGTTGGCATGGCAGGCGGCGCTGGCCCGCGATCTGCCCCTGCTGACCAATTTGACCATCCTGGTGACGATCGTAACCTTGCTGGCAAAC
>JBEKWZ010000041.1:0-10562 GCA_049512555.1 Candidatus Sulfotelmatobacter sp.
ACCTTGCCGCCGAGGGCGGCCAGCCCGCGGAAACGTTGATGAACGTTGTCGCCCTCATCGCCAAGAGGTTCCGCACCGATGTGTGCTCGGCTTACCTGCTGGAGCCGGATCGCGCCAATCTGGTGCTGGCGGCGACCGTAGGACTTCGCAAGGAATGTGTCGGCAGTCTGCGGATGGCGGTGCATGAAGGGCTCACCGGCCTGGTGGCCGAACTGGTGCGGCCGGTTGCGGTCGAACAGGTGAAAACCCATCCCCGCTTCAAGTATTTCCGGGATGCTGGGGAGGATGCCTATCAGTCGTTCCTGGGCGTTCCATTGATCGATCGCGGAGTGCTGCAAGGTGTTCTAGTGGTTCAAACCATTGAAGCGCGGGTTTTCAGCGAGGACGAAATTCGCATGCTGACCGAGGCGGCCACGCAGGTTGCTCCCGTCGTGAGCGAAGCTCGCACCCTCGATCGTTTCATTGCCCCGCTGCAGGAGCGGCTGTGGGCTCTGGCGCGCAATCTGTGGTGGAGCTGGGACCACAATTCCTCCAGCCTTTTTCTCGATCTGGATCCGGCGCGATGGAACGAGCTCAATCACAATCCGGTGGCGCTGCTGAGCGAGTTGCCTCTCGCCAAACTCGAAACCCGCGCCGCTGAGCTCATGCTGCACAGCCGCGTGAACTACGCTTACCGCCGCATGCTGGAGTATCTGGAGGCCGATCGCACCTGGGGAGCGAAACATGCCGGAGTTCTGCGGCCGCACCCGGTCGCCTATTTCTCCGCGGAGTTTGGCGTGCACGAATCCCTGCCGGTTTATTCCGGCGGCCTCGGAGTGCTGGCCGGCGATCACATCAAGAGCGCCTCCGATCTGGATATTCCACTGATCGGCGTTGGCTTGTTCTATGGCCAGGGCTATTTCCGGCAGAGACTCGATCTCAACGGATGGCAGCGGGAAGAATATTTGAAGACCGACGTCAATCAAATGGCGATGGAAGTGGCCATCGGCAAGGACCGCCGTCCCGTCGTGGTGGAAATCGAAACCCGCAGCGGGCGCATCCGCGCGAAGGTCTGGCGTTTGAAAGTGGGACGCCGCGACCTGCTGCTACTTGACTCCGATGTGGAAGGCAATGCTCCCGAAGACCGCGAGCTGACTTCGCGCTTGTACGGTGGCGATCTCCGCATCCGCATTCGCCAGGAGTTGCTGCTGGGCGTCGGCGGATTACGCGCGCTCAAGGCTCTGGGAGTTTCTCCGGGCGTGCTTCACCTCAACGAAGGCCACAGCGCTTTTGCAGTGTTGGAAGCCATTCGCATGCGCATGGAAGAGGAAGGTCTGGCGTTTGACGCCGCCGTGCCGCGGGTTTCCCGCGAAGTCGTTTTCACCACGCATACTCCGGTGCCGGCCGGGCACGACCGCTTCGACGCTGGACTAATTGAAGAGCACATAGGACCGCTTCGCGAAGCGCTCGGGCTCTCCAAGGAAAGCTTGATGGGACTCGGCCGCGAGAATTCGAGCAATGGCGACGAATTGTTCTGTATGACCGTGCTGGCGCTGCGACTCTCGCGCCGCGCTAATGCGGTTTCGGCGCTGCATGCGGAAGTGTCACGCGCCATGTGGACGGGGCTGTTCCGCGACAAACTGGAAGACGACATCCCCATCGGACACATCACCAACGGCGTGCATGTTCCCTCGTGGCTGGCGCCGCAAATGTTCCGTCTCTACGATCGCCATCTCGGTACAGACTGGCACCAGCGCAGCAGCGAGGCGAAAATCTGGCTGGGAATCGAAGACGTGGACGACGGCGAGCTTTGGGAGACGCACCTCAACCTGAAATCGCAGCTGATCGAATTCGTACGCCGGCGCGCCGTCGAGCAGGCGGAGCGACGGGGAGAATCCCAGGAAGTGTTACAGCGCCTGGAGCGCGCGCTCAGCCCCGATGCGCTCACCATCGGATTTGCCCGGCGGTTTGCCACCTACAAGCGTGCCAACCTGATCCTGACTGATATGGAGCGGCTGGCCTCCATGGTGAATGACCCGAACCGGCCGGTGCAGTTCGTATTTGCCGGTAAGGCGCACCCACTCGACGAACCCGGCAAGCGCGTCTTGCAGCAGATTGCCGACTTAATGCGCGACCCCAAGTTCAGCGACAAGTTTGTGTTCGTCGAGGACTATGACATCAACGTGGGCCGCCATTTCGTGCAGGGCGTCGATGTGTGGCTCAACAATCCGCGCCGCCCGCTGGAAGCTTCCGGCACCAGCGGTCAGAAAGTGGTTCTGAACGGCGGCCTGAATCTTTCCGTGCTCGATGGTTGGTGGGCCGAGGCCTTCGACGGCATGAACGGCTTCGCCATCGGAACCGGCAGAACTCATTCCAACATGAGCGTTCACGATACACGCGACGGTGAAGACCTGATGCGCACCCTAAGCGAGGAAGTGATTCCGCTGTATTACACGCGTGATCGCGACGGCCTTCCGCGCGGCTGGATCAAGCGCATGAAGCGCACCATCCGCACGTTGGGCTGGCGATTCAATGCCGATCGCATGGTGATGGATTACACCCAGAAATGTTACGTGCCCGCGGCCGGAGGAACATCCAGTGAAATGAAGGCCGGTTCGTAAGAATTCTGAACTTGTTTTCGCACGGACGAACTGACGAGAAACTTATTTCGTCTTCAGAATTCCCCCGAGCACTTCGAGCTTGCCGTCGATGGGACCGGTCTTCAAGTTCGTGATGTCCAGGCCCAGGATCCTTGCGATCAGCGGATACACGTTCACGTTCTCAAACGGTTCCAGAGTGATGCCCGGCCGAATGTCCGGACCGGCGGCAAAAAAAATCGCCTTCATCTCAGGCATGCGCGTCGCGTCATAGCCGTGCATGCCCACCGGAGGATGCTCGGCGCCGCGAGGGTCTGCGATTGCATTAATAAAATACGGGCCAGTCGGAACGACCACAGGATCGCCCTCCCGCGGATTGCTGTCGAAGTGAAGATACGCCGGCACCTGAGCCCGGCGATACACCGTGAACTTGTCGCTCTTGCCGCGCAGTGCTTCATACGCCTTCTGCGCATCGTCATCGGACTTGGGATAAACGATCGGACCGATGATCGGAGCAAACGACGCTGCATTCAAACCGAATTCATCCAGGTTAATCGGAGCGCCTTTCACCTCCACCATTCCATGGTCGGCGAGCACGATTAAATCCACGGGTAGCTTCGATTCCTTAATGCCGTCGACCAGTTTCCCGATCTCGCCGTCGAGTTCGCGCACGGCGTCGGCGACCTGCTGGCTGTCGGGACCATAGCGGTGCCCCGCGGAGTCGGTGTCGGAAAAATACAGTGTGATCATGTGCGGCCGCTGCTCCGCCGGAAGATGCAGCCAAGCCAGCACTTGCTCGACCCGCTTCGGGTTCGGAAAACTTCCGTCAAACTTCAGGTAGTAACTGGGCCGAACGCCCTGCACGTCGGCCTCGGAACCCACCCAAAAAAACGAAGCAGACCGCATGCCCTGCTGCTCCGCCAGCACCCACAGCGGAGTTCCGCCGTACCAGGTGCCGTCGCCGACGGACTTGGAGTCGTGATAGCTGTAAGTATCTTTCCGGGCTGGATCATAGAAACTATTGGCCACGATGCCGTGATGCTCCGGGTAGAGCCCCGTCACGATCGTGTAGTGGTTGGGGAAAGTGATCGACGGATATGCGGGAAGCATTCCCTCTGGCGCGCTCGCACCCTGAGCCGCCAGGGCGAGCAGATGATCCGCGTGATACTTCTTCGCATAGTCGTAGCGGAAGCCATCGAGCGAAACCAGGATGACATAGGGCTTCGCCATTTGCTGCGGCGCATTCGGTCCGTGATCGACGGCGATCACCGGAGCGATTCCTGCAGAGTTGACCGGAGCCGTGCCCTGCGCGCACGACGACGTCACCAGCCAACCGGCCGCAAGCACGATGCAAAGTAAGTGGTTGAACGTCCGGCATGTGATGCGCTGCAGCGAACTTGCGACGAAACTTCTCAGCGATGCATGCATGAACAGTCTCCGAATCGGGCGAGATAATTCGCCGTCCCGATTCCCCGCTCTCTGAAAACTGAGAACGTACGATCCGGCGGCCCAGTGCCCGTGAGACATTTTAGAACGTCAGCTGCAGCGCCATCTTCTCAAAAGCGCGCAAAGCCTTTGCTGGATGCAGTCGAGCCTCCGCTCCCGCCAGACCGCATCGCCTTGCGCGCGGTTGTCGATCGAACCGCTTGCTTTGTCGCCGCCGCAAGCGGAGAATGCGTCGATGGCCGCGGGACGCGCAGGGCGTCAGGTTTTTCGCAGCGCTGCCCCATGTCCCACACCGCAGTTTTGTGAGGACCTATGAACATCGCAGCGCGCATTGCCTTGCTCTCGGGGCTGGCTCTCGTTCGCTGTTTGTCTTCCGCTCAGCAACCCGCTCCGCAAGAAACTTTCCAACCTCCTCAAGCGGCCCAGCCCCAGCCTGATTCTTCGCTCCAGAAGTTAGCCAATGATTATTTCGCCGGTTACTCCCACAAAGATCTCAACGCCATCATGGACCTCTGGGATGCTCACGCCCCCGACCGCGATAGCCAGGCCAGCAAGATCCATACCTGGTTCGTGGCCGCCAGCGCCCTGGCATTCTCCGATCTGTCGGTGAATTATCTCGAGGTCACGCCCACCAATGCCAGGCTCACCATCCGCATGCGGGTGAAGGCCGCGAATGAGCCCTCTCCGGAACCCAGACTAGTGATTCACACTTTGACCTGCGTGCGGCAAGAAAAAGGCAAGCCCTGGAAGATTTCGGCCGACACCGATGAGATCGACAGCCTCGCAGCCGCTCTGCTCGATGCCAAGACCGAGGCGGATCGCTCCGCACTACTGGCCAAGAATCCTGAACTCGTCTCCTCCGCTTTGATCGTCACGTTCATCGCCCGCATCCAGGTTATCGAGGACAAAGGCACCTACGACCAGGCGTTTGCAGCGGCCACGTTGGCCAAGCAAATCGCAGAGAGCATCCACGACCAGATCGGTGTTGGCCAGGCTCTTATGGAATTCGGCTTCATCCAGCAGGCCCACGCGAAGTATGACGACGCGCGCGTTTCGTACCAGCAAGTGACCGCCATTGGCGACGCGACTCACAACCAATGGTTGACGGCCGCGGCGCTGGGCAGCACCGGCCAGGTTTTCCGGCGGCAAGGCAAGCTGCACGATGCCCTCGACTATACCCTGCGATGTTTGCCCATCTTCGAAGCTCTGGGCGACGAGGAAAAAGTTTCGTATCGCCTGAGCGATGCCGGAATGACCTATCTGCGGTTGGGTGACGTCGATTCCGCTGCGAAATATCTTCAGCAGAGCTCTGCCCTGTTTGAGCAGCGCAACGACCGCCACGGAATCGGTTTTATTTCCCAAAATCTCGGAATCTTGTACGTCGAGAGCAACGATTTGGCGCGCGCCCTCGAGTATGACAAGAAAGCTCTGGCCATCTATGAGGAAATGGGCCTCCGACAATTCTTTCCTAGCTTGCTCGATAACATCGGAAACGTGTACCAGACCCAGAACGATTATGCGCAGGCCTTAACTTACTACGACCGCAGCCTGATCCTGGTTCGGCAAAACAAAGATCCGGAGGTTGAGGCTTCCATCCTGCAAAACATGGGCGGAGTCTATACCCGGATGCGCAAGTTTGAGACCGCGCTGCAGTACGTCAGCCAGAGCCAGGCCATCTATGAGCGAGCCGGAGCCAAGGACGGAATCGCGGATTGCCTGGCGTCGCGAGGCGACATCCTCGAGAAGATGGGGCAGCACTCCCTGGCGCGAGAGCAGTTCGTCAAGAGCCTGGCCATCACCGAAGAAATCGGCCAACAGGAGCGCATCTCCGAATCCCTGGGAGCGCTCGCTAATAACGACAACGAGCAGGGCAACCCCACGCGCGCCCTCGAATCTTCTACTCGTGCATGCGCTATCGCCCAGCAAACGAATAGCCGCGAGATGATCGCGTTTTGCCACATCGTTATGGGCAGAAGTTTCCGGTTGCTGCATCAGCCCGAGCAGGCTCGCCACGCCTTTGCCGACGCTATCGCCGCCGTTGAAAGCATGCGCAAGGATGTGGCGGGCGGCGCGCAACAGCAGCAATCGTTTCTGGAATCAGGCAACAGCACTCCCTATCAAGATATGGCGGAGTTACTCGTCGACGAAAAGCAGCCGGCGCAGGCCTTCCAGTATGCCGAAAAGGAAAAGGCGCGGGCCCTGTTAGACCTGGTGCAGAGCGGCCATGAAAAGCTCGACAAAGTATTGACGGCCGCTGACCGCGAAAGCGAACAGGGCCTCGAGTTTCAACTAGTCTCACTCAATTCGCAGATGCAGCACGCGACCTCCGAAGCGCAGGCGGCGGACCTGCAGTCGCAGCGCGACAAATTGCGGCTGCAACTCGACGATTTCGAAACCGGGTTGTATACCCGATATCCGGAACTCACCGTCCAGCGCGGCGAGACCCCGCCGATCACGGTGGACGAAGCGTCCACGCTTCCCTTCGACGACAAGACCGCCCTGCTGGAGTTCATGGTGGGCGAACATGAAACCGTACTCCTGGTCTTGACTCGAGACTCCGCAGCGTCCGGCCTGGCTGTTTCCGGATATCGGATCGACGTAAAGGGCGAAGACCTGGAGACGAAGGTCCGCGAATTTCGTGATCAGATGGCGGGCCGTCAACTCGGATTTCAGCCCTCGGCCGGCCGCTTATACAATCTGCTGCTGCAGCCCGCCGCGGCCCAGCTCAAGAACAAGACGGCGCTGATCATCGTTCCCGACAACGTGCTCTGGAACCTTCCCTTCCAGGCGCTGCTCGATCCGGCTCGCCATTATGTGCTGGAAAAATATGCGGTCGCCTACGCCCCTTCGCTAACCGTGATGCGCGAGATGATGCGCCGGCGAAAACCGGCCCAGAACACGGAACTTCGCGTGCTCGCCATGGCCAACCCGCCCCTGCCAAAACAAACGGTGGAAGCCGGTGAAACTGCGCGTTCGGGTGATTTGCTGAGTCCGCTTCCCAACGCGGAAGCCGAGGTCAAGGCTTTGGCCCAGCTTTATGGTCCTGATCATAGCCGGGTGTACACGGGCGACCAGGCCACGGAAAGCCGCTTCAAGGCAGAGGCAGCCGGTTACAACGTGCTTCACCTTGCCACTCACGGTTTCATGAGCGATTCCAGCCCGATGTACTCGAGCGTTCTGCTCGCGGGCTCGGGCGCGAACGACGATGGTCTACTTGAAGCTCGCGAAATCGTGAATCTGGATTTGCACGCTGACGTTGTCGTGCTGTCCGCCTGCGAGACGGCTCGTGGCCACATCGGCCAAGGCGAGGGGATGATCGGGCTTACCTGGGCATTTTTCGCCGCCGGAGTGCCCACCACCGTGGCTAGCCAATGGAAAGTCGATTCGGCCAGCACCACCAAACTCATGCTGGCATTTCACCGCAGCCTCAAGCAGGAGCACGGCTCTGCGCTGGCGACTGCGCGTTCGTTGCAAGCGGCTGCCATGAAACTGCTGCATGATCCCCAGTACGCCCACCCGTTCTATTGGGCAGGCTTCGTCGTGGTCGGCAATCCGAATTAGTGTCCTGGATTCCGCAGCGCTTCCAGGTCATGGATGAATTTCTGAGCTAGTGCATAGTCCACATCGGAATCGGAAACCAGGCGAAATTCGCGTTCGGCTTCATCGAGCACTCCGCGGCTGGCGTAGGCGCGTCCCAGAGCAAGATGCGCGTTGGGCTGCTCGCGCTTTAACTGCTCGAGTTCATTGGCTTGGGGAAGATCGAGAAGCTCGAACTTGGCTTCTGGCGCGGGCGGAGCCGGAGCGACGACCTGTTGACCATTTTTCGTAGCCGACACTTGCCACAGATACACTTTGCCGCGCTCTAGTTGCATCGAGGACTTCCACTCGGTCCCGGAAACTGCAGGACTGGCTGCAACTTCGTTCAACGCCGCGTCAAAAATTGTGACCTTGTAACTGGTCGCGCCCGTCAGCGACTGCCAGCGGAACGTCGGTTGCACGTCTTCCACAAAAGTTCCCACCGGAGCGAGGAGTGTGAACCGCGCCCCTTCGCTGGCGCTTCCCAACAACGTCTCGGTTTTACCGATCAACCCGGCCAGTTCGGCGGGAGTCTGCAACTGCTGCCGCGATTCAGTTCCGGCGCCGATCGGCGTGGAGGGCACGCCAGCGATGGGGTGCGACCTCCGCATAGTCGGCGCGATCACGGCGACGACAATCACAACTGCGACGGCCGATGAAACTCCCGCGAGGTACACCGGATATCGCCAGAAGTGACTTAGCTTCTCCCAAAACGTCTCAACCGAGCCGTGCATAGTCACCGCTTCCAAATGTTCTTGAACATGGGGCGCTGCCTGGCGAGTTCCCAGCGAGACTCCAAACTCCCGCAGATCGCGGAGTTCGTCCCGGCACATGCGGCACAGATCCACGTGCGAGTCCACGATCTCACGACCTGCTTTGTCCATTTCGTTGTCGACGTATGCTTCCAGTTGTTCGTACTCGAGGTGGGCCGGCGGAAGCTGCGATTGCGTTTCGAGATCATGGCGCAGAAATGCAAACGCGGCCTCGATCTTCTCAGGGTCGCCCGCTCGCTGCCGGCACGCTTCACAGCCCGCGAGGTGGTCGTTGGCCGCGATGAGTTCAGCGGGCGAGAGCACCCGTTTGGCGTAACCGGCCAACTGCTCAGAATTCAGGTGGTCTCCCATTTTCCCAGTTCCCACGAATCGTCCCTAACCACCTCCATTTGCAAGGAGGTACAGCGGGGATAGATATTACCGTCGCAAGCATTCTTTTGCATTTGCTTCTGCATTTGCATTTGCGATCTTTTCACGGTCTTTCATTTCTTCGCCGCTAAGCCCGACGTTCCCTTGTTTGACCAGGACTTCGCCATTCGCCGCGCCAGGCGCTCGCGCGCCGACTTGCGCAGGTTGATGACCTGTTGCCTGGTTATGCCCAGACGCCGCCCGATCGTGGCGTCGTCGAGGGGCAGTCGATCCCACAACTCGGAGATTTCTGCGACGGGCATTCCGAGCGAAGCCGCGATTTCGGTAAAGCGCGCCACATCCACCAGGATGAACAGAGGCAGCATGTCCTGTCCGCTGGCGTCGTGCAGATTCAGCAAGAGGGCGACGCGCTGCAGCGGGCGCAATTCGCAGATCTCCTTCCACAGGGCGGCCAGATACATGCGCCGCTCCACGTGGGCCGCAACGTTCACGCGCGGGTCCGGGATCTTGCTCCACACTTCGCTGCCGTCCGGGTCGTCGATTTCAACCCGGCGCACGTCCTGAACCTCCCAGACCTTCGCGGCCAGACGCGTGAGATGCTCAATTTCGATGGGCCGCTGGGCTACCGAGAACAGAGCATCGAGCACGGCGCGGACGGGCGAATGCCGCAGGCTGGGCGCGAGTGCCAGTATCGAAGCGTCATCCGCCGGGCCTGGCGAAAAGGTCGAACTCTCGCGTTCTTTCCACTCCGCCAGGCCGCAGAGGCACATGCCATTCGCTCCTTCCCAGCTGGCAAAACGAGAATCGTGATTCAAGACGTAGCGCAGGCGGTTCTTCAGGCGCTGCCGTTCAGGATATTTGCGGCGCAGGCTGGCGTTGCACGCGTTGTAGGTGACCGCGGCCACGTAGCCTTGAAGGTTCGCGATGCGGGAGGGCTCGGGGTCGTCGCGCAGTTCGCGCAGTCGGCCCAGCAGCTGCAACGCAACTTCGCTGCAGACTTCGTACGCTTCCTGGGCAGAGCTGTCATCGGACGGGGCGAAACGCGCGACATGCAGCTTGGAACGGGCGATGTCGCGCACGAGGGGCTGGGCGTGCTCCTCGATCAGCTGCGCCAGCAGGCGTTGTGCCTCCGCCTCGTCTTCGGCCTGCAGAAAGGGTCGCAGCAGCGGATCCGTGTTATCCAGCTGCAGTTGAGATCTAACGCGCATGACTCAAGCGTTCTGATGAGCCGCGCCGGGGGGCGGGACTGTCGGGGTAAGTCTATCCGAAACTTAGTGCCCGGAAGCGGGGATTTGGATAAAATCCTGCGGCCTTAGTAATACTCCCCGGGTTTCATCCTCGTTCCAAAGCATGTGAGGGTTCTCCGCCTCTGGATGGGGGCGGCAGGAAAAATCTAGGTCTGTAGGACAGGACACCCAAAATGATGAAAACATCGCGAGCCTGCTGGATTCTCGTATTTCTCGTCGGGCTGCCTGCCGTGCTTTGTGCTCAAAATCAGAAGGGCTCGTGGTCCGACCTGAATAACCTGAGAGCCGGTCAGGGAGTCGAAGTGATTGAGTCGAGCATGAAGAGCCACAGAGGGGAATTTGTCATGGTCACGGACGAGTTCCTCACGATGAAAGAACACGGGGCTGACGTCTCGGTGAAACGCGCAGACGTCGTGCGGGTTTCGATTTCCTCGGGCCCTAAACGCGGAGCGCATGCTCTGATCGGCTTGGTGGTCGGGGCCGGCGTCGGGGCGGCGGTTGGCGCCATCGCCGGATCTTCCGGTTCGAAGACTGGATCAATCGGTTTCGAAACGCCCGCAATTGGCGCCCTTGTC
>JBEKWZ010000042.1:0-10516 GCA_049512555.1 Candidatus Sulfotelmatobacter sp.
GGGGAAGTTCCGAGCTTGTCGGCTTGGGCCATGGAGCAGGCGGCTTCGTCGGCGACGGGCAAATCGCGGCGCGGCAGATTGGGCTGGCCGCTCTGGCGACGCGTCTGGGCTACGGCTTGCGCGATACGGTCTTTCACTTCGGCGAAGGAATAATTGGGGAGGGCGTGGCCGAAGTCCTGCACGATGTAAAGCCGGTCTCCGCTGCGAACCACGCCCAGGCCGACCACGTTGTAGGCCGGGTTAAGCAGGTTGGCGCGATGCGGCGGGGAGAGCATGAGATGTTCGTGGCCGTGGGCGGCGTCGTAGTCGAGGGCGACGTTTTCTCCCTCTTGATCGAGTTGGAGTTTCGTTGTGGCAGCCAGGCGTACTGGTAGGGAGGGCTCGCCGTCGAATTGATGCGAGAGCTGATGCGCTTCAAGCATGGCCAACGCGTGAGTGCGAGCCGCTTGCGAGAGTCCGGCATCGAGCGTGAGCGGTGGTGCACCGGCTTGGCGGCGCGACTGGTTGGCTAAGGCGAGAAGCTGGTCTTCGCTCTGAAACTCGTAATCGGTAAAGGGGATGTCAGCGGCTTTCGCGGCGGCGGGCTGCAACGTGGCTTTCTGGGCCGGTTGGCTGGCAGTTCCCGGGCCCTGGGCCATCAGGCGGTCCGCGGGTTGTATGGTCGCGGCGCCCGTTAGCAGCAGGAACGCCAACACTAGTCTGGTGGCTCTATGCATCCAGTTTGGCCCACGCAACGAGATCCTGGGAGGGATCGAGTTTCCGGCTCACACTGGCCTATCGGCACAAAGTCGTTCAGGCATAAACTTTGTTGCTGGTGCTAGGCTAGGGGTTGGAAGAAAGGTCGAGTAGTTACTTGTGACTATTGAACTAGGGATCAGTGGGGTCATTGGCCTGTTGTTTGGCAGCCTGCTTGCTTGGCTGGCGCTGCGTTCGCGCACGGCTGCGCTGCAGGAGCGGTTGTCGTTGACGGAGAAGGAATTAGCGGGCGAAAAGGCTGATCTGGCGCGGCTTTTGGAGGATCAGCGAGGACTGGTAGAGAGCCGGGCGCGGTTCGAATCGGCCCTCGAATCGGAACGAAAGACCAGCAACGAGAAGATCGAATTACTGACGAAAAGCAGTGAGCGCGCCGCCGCGGACCTACAAAATGCGTTCAAGGCGCTGGCCGCCGACGCGCTGAGGGACAACAGTACGTCATTTCTGCAGAATGCCCAGCAAACTCTGCAGCGATTTCAGAGCCAAGCTCAGGGCGATCTCGACGCCCGCCAGAAAGCAGTTGCCGATCTGGTGACGCCGGTGCGCGAGTCGTTGCGCAACGTCGACGCGCAGATTCAGCAGATGGAAATTGCGCGCGGCGAGGCTTATGGCGATCTGAAGGCGCAGGTGCAGTCGCTCATCAGTACGCAAAAAGAATTGCAATCGGAAACCGGAAACCTGGTGCGGGCGCTGCGCACACCGAATGTGCGCGGACGGTGGGGAGAAATCCAGCTGCGGCGGGTGGTCGAGATTGCGGGGATGCTGCCGTATTGCGATTTTGCCGAACAGGAAACGGTGACTGGCGAAAGCGGGCGATTGCGGCCGGATCTGGTAGTGAAGTTGCCCGGCGGCAAGAACGTTGTGGTCGATGCGAAAACGCCGCTGCAAGCATTTCTTGACGCCTTCGAAACTACCGACGAAGAAGCGCGGCGCGTCTGTCTGGCCAATCATGCGCGGCAGGTGCGCGACCACATGAAGACGCTAAGCGGCAAGAATTATTGGGAGCAGTTCGAGGCTACGCCGGAGTTTGTGGTGATGTTCCTGCCGGGCGAAACATTTTTCAGCGCGGCGCTGGAGCAGGATCCTACGCTGATTGAGCAGGGCGTGATGCAGCGCGTGATTCCGGCTTCGCCGACGACGCTGATCGCGCTGTTAAAGGCCGTCGCTTACGGATGGAATCAGGAAAAGCTGGCGCGCAACGCACAGCAGATCAGCGCGCTGGGAAAAGAATTGCACGAGCGGCTGCGCAAACTCGCGGGGCACATCACTGCGGTGGGCAGCAACCTGGATCGCGCCGTCGAAGCCTATAACCAGGCCGTTGGATCGCTGGAGAACCGGGTGCTGGTTTCGGCGCGAAAGTTCACGGAACTGGGAGCGTCGGTGGCGGAGGATATTCCGGAACTGGAGCCGATTGAGACCACGGCGCGGGCATTGTCGTTTGAGTGGGACGATGAGCCGATCCTAGAGGTACCTAAGCTAGAGGTACCTAAGCTAGAGGTACCTAAGAAGGACGATCGCAAGGCGGGGTAACCTTGAGCCGCTCTGGCAGATTTCGGTGCCTGAATTGGCTCGCCCGGGGCTAAAGCCCTACAGATTTGGGCGATTGTACGCGGCGCTAAAGCGCCGCTCTTCCACGTTACGCACTCGCACGTTACATACTCGCCACGTTTCGCACTCGCGACTGCGAACATAACAACCCGAGACACCGGTATGATGGGTGTGCGCCCGGAGTCGTGGTCTTAGTCAGTCATACTTCTCCTACCCCTCCAACATCCCGTAGCGGCCTCTTTGTCATCATATTCCAGACGGTTGGTGAATCCTTCAAACGAGCGAGGAGTAGTTAAGCCTAAGAATCGCAAGGGGAAGCGAATACGGAATCCCACAGAAACATCCAGAAATACATAGTTGGCGTTCGAAAATGCATCTATAATTTCGGAAGTGGTTTTATACACGGGACTTAGCCTTCCAGGAATGGGAACTGACGTGGCAGCGAAGTTGCTAATAAAGGGTCGGCGGGACACGTCTGCCACGGCGCCAAGACTTGGTAAGGGGACGCTGCCGAAGCCCATGAACCGGGAAAGCCAAGCTCGTTTTGTTGCAGTCCTGTTGTTCCTGCTGACAGTGGCTGCGGTGGTCTTTGCCGGCTTCAATTTCCAGACCGAGCAGAACTCGAGCGCCCCCGACGACGGCGTCTGGTGGGTAGAGCACAACGGACACCTGGTGGCGGACCGGGTTGACCCGAACGGGCCGGGCGCGAAGGCTGGCATTAAAGCTGGCGATGAGCTGGCTGCCGTCAATGGGCAGGAGATTAAAGGCACACCGGGGCTGGTGCGGCAGCTCTACCACACCGGTATTTGGGCGAAGGCGACGTATTCGCTCATTCGTGATTCGGTCCCACTCGATTCCAGTGTCATTCTGGTTCCCGCCGACCGTTCCCTGAACAATTGGCTGCGGCTGATTGCCATGATTTATCTGGGGATCGGCGTTTATGTCCTGCTGCGCCGCTGGACCGCGCCCGGCTCCACGCACTTCTACATTTTCTGCCTGGTATCGTTCGTCGCATATTCGTTCAAGTACACCGGCAAGTTCAATGACTTTGACTGGACGATTTACTGGAGCAACATCGTGGCCTGGGTGTTGCAGCCGGCGCTGTTCCTGCACTTCGTTCTGACCTTTCCGGAGAAGCGGCAATTCGTGCGGCAGCGTCCGTGGCTGCTGGCCCTGGTGTATGTCCCGGGCACGATGCTGCTGGCCAGGCATATTCTTGCTTTGCGGCTGGCCCAGGCGAGCGGGCATTTGCGCTGGGACATGGATCGGCAGGAAATGGCCTACGGCGCGGTGTTATTCGTCGTCGCGGCCGCCGTGTTGTGGCAGAGCTACCGTCTGGCGAGTACGACTATCCTGCGCCAGCAGTTGAAATGGGTCACACGCGGAACTGTTCTCGCCGTCGTTCCTTACACGCTGTTCTACGTGGTTCCGTACTTGATGGGCTCACTGCCCGGGACGGTCGGAAAGCTCTCGGTCCTATTGCTGGGATTGCTGCCACTGACTTTCGGCTACGCCATCTTCCGTTACCGCCTGATGGATGTGGATCTAATCTTCAAGCGTGGAGTGGTTTACACGCTGACTGCCGCGACCATGGTGGGAATGTATTTCGCGCTGGTCGCGGGTGTGGCCACACTGATCCAGTTGCGGCAGCCCAGCACTGGACCCGTTGGATTTGTCCTGGCTGTGGTGGTGACGGCGCTACTGTTTGATCCGGTTCGCAAGTGGATTCAGGAACGGGTCGACCACGCCTTCTACCGCACGGTGTATGACTACCGGCGAACGCTGCTGGAGTTTGGCCGTGAGCTCGGTTCGGAAACGGATTTGAACGCACTGCTCTCCTCGGTGCTCGACCGGCTGTCGCGGACGCTGGCTGTCGATCATATTGCGATTTTCCTGCGCGACGAGGAGACGGAACAATTCGTGGTCGCGAAATCCATGGGAATGAATCCCGCGGGCAAGCTGGACCTCACTTTCCTGAGCGCTGCCCGGCCGGAGCCGGCGGGGCACATGTTCTTTGAGAACACGCATCAGGTGCCGCGCGAGACCGAAGGGTCGCAGGATGCGATTGCCCGGCTGGATTTGAATTACTACATTCCATGCCGTGCGCAGCAGAAAACCGTGGCCGTGCTTGGCCTGGGGAAAACTAACAAGGGCGACTACCTGTCGAGCGAAGACATTGAATTGCTGGAAACTTTGGGCGGGTATCTGGGCATCGCCATCCAGAACGGCCGGCTCTACGCGTCGCTGCAGCAGAAAGTAGCGGAGTACGAGCGCCTGAAGGACTTCAACGAGAACATTGTGGAGTCGATCAACGTGGGCGTGATGGCGCTCGATATGGAAGACCGCATCGAGAGCTGGAACGCGCAGATGGAAGTGATGTACGCGATGCCGCGCTGGCAGACGCTGACGCAATCGGTGCGCGGCATCTTCCCGGCGGAATTCGTGGAAGAGTTTTACCGGGTGCGGCAGAATCCGGGAATCAACAACCTGTACAAATTCCGGCTGCAGACGCCGGCGGGCGAGACGCGCACAGTCAACGTAGCGATCGCGCCGCTGGTGACGCGTAAGTTCCAGGTGATCGGGCGGCTGGTCATCATGGACGACATCACCGAACGGGTCGAACTCGAGGGCCAGCTTTCGCAGGCGGACAAACTATCGTCGATTGGCTTGCTGGCCGCAGGCGTGGCTCATGAGGTGAACACTCCCCTGGCCGTGATTTCGTCGTACACGCAGATGCTGGCCAAGCAACTGCAGGGCGATCCGCAGAAATCGGGACTGCTGGATAAGATCACGCGGCAAACTTTCCGTGCGTCGGAGATCGTCAACAACCTGCTGAACTTTTCGCGCACCAGCGGCACTGAGTTCGGCGACGTCGACGTCAATAAAGTCATTACCGACACGCTCGCGTTGCTGGAACATCAGTTCAAGATCGCTAAAGTGCAGGTGCATTCCGATTTAACTGCGGGGATTTCGCCCATTCAAGGAAATCCGGGGCGATTGCAGCAGGTATTTCTGAACCTGTTTCTCAACGCTAAGGACGCCATGCCAGGGGGCGGCCGGCTCAACGTGGCGACCAGCAATGGCGACACGGTGAGCGTGCGGGTGTCCGACACCGGGTCCGGCATTGCGCCGGAACACATTCAGCGCATTTACGATCCGTTCTTCACGACAAAGACCGCGCCCAAAGAAGGCCAGAACCGCGGCACAGGGTTGGGATTGTCGGTGACCTACGGCATCATCCAGGAGCATGCGGGGAAGATTCGAGTGGAAAGCAATCCGGGAGCCGGGACGACGTTTGCCCTGGATTTCCCGCTGAGCAGGAAGGCAGTGCATGTCTGAAGCAGCAGTGATTGCGCGCGGCACGATGAATGGAACGTCGAACGGCAGCACGAACGGCAGTGGTTCGCCGTCAGGGTCGGTGCTGATCATCGATGACGAGGCCGAGATTCGCGAATCGTTGCAGACGCTGCTCGAGATGGAAGCGTTCGAGGTCGAGACGGCGGTGAGCGGCGAAGATGGCCTGGCGCAAATGGCGGACCATCCGTTTGATCTGGTGCTGCTCGACCTGACTTTGCCCGGGCGCAACGGGATGGAGATTCTGGCTGAGATTCGCTCCCATGATGCTCGCCTGCCGGTCATCATGATTACTGCCTACGGCACGGTGGAAAATGCGGTGCGCGCCATGCAGTCGGGCGCGGCGAATTTCGTGCAGAAGCCGTGGGACAACGAAAAGCTTCTCGCCGATGTGCGCGCGGCGGTAGGGTGGCGGCGGGCCGAAGAAGAAAATATCCAGCTCAAGCGCGCACTGAAGCAGCGCTACAACTTTGAAAACATTGTGGGCAAGAGCGAGCCCATGCTGAAGATTTTTGACCTGGTGGCACAGGTGGCGAACAGCCGCTCGACCGTGCTGTTGCAGGGCGAGAGCGGCACGGGCAAGGAAGTAATTGCCAAGGCCATTCACCTTAACTCGCCGCGCCACGACAGACCGTTCGTTCCGGTGAACACCGGGTCGATGCCGACCGACCTGCTGGAGTCAACGCTTTTCGGCCACGTCAAGGGGGCGTTCACCAGCGCCATCGCATCGAAAAAAGGTTTGTTCGAAGTAGCGGACAAGGGCACGCTGTTCCTCGACGAAATTGCCACCATGGGCCTGGAGACTCAGGCCAAGATCCTGCGCGTGCTGCAGGACCGGCGCTTCATGCATCTGGGCGGTATTCAGGAAATCCAGGTGGACGTTCGCATCATCGCCGCCACCAACATTGACTTGCGGCATATGGTGCGCGAAGGCCGCTTCCGCGAAGATCTTTTTTACCGGCTCAACGTAATTACGGTTGAGCTGCCGCCGCTGCGGCAACGCAAGGAAGATATTCCTCTGCTGGTGGAATTCTTCCTGAAAAAATATGCGGAAGAAAACGGCCGTCCCACACCGCGCATCACTCCGGAAGCGCTGCGTCCGCTGATGGCGTACTCGTGGCCGGGCAACGTGCGCGAACTGGAAAACGTGATCGAGCGCGCCGTCGTGCTGTCTTCCGGGCCGGAGATCAGCATGGACCTGCTGCCGGACTCTATGATGGGACGCGGTTCCTCACTCACCCTACATGATCCACCGTCGGACGCGTCTTTATTTGAAATTGTGGAAGACGTGGAGCGCCGCGTGATCACCGATATGCTCGAACGTTGCAACTGGAACCAGACTGAAGCCGCCGAACGGTTTCACGTTCCGCTGTCGACCCTGAACCAGAAGATTCGCCGGCTGAATATTGAGATCAAGAAAAAAGGCAGGGGCTAGGAACAATTCCCAGTCAAAGAGTGCCGCGGCGAGGTTTCGCCATTTGAGACGTGAGCCGATGGAGTCAAATGGCGGCTCCGATGTGCGGTGTTACAGCTTAAATAGCGACTGCAACGAACTGTCTTCAATACGGCTCTGCGGCGCCAGCCAATGAACAAACTCCCGGGCGCTGATGTGCGTCGGCTTTTGAACCTCTTTTTTCTCCAGGTCAGACTGCAGGTCTGCCTGTTTTCCCGTGTTGGCAATCACCGTCCATGTTTTAGTTTTCATCGTCTTTGCCTCGCTTAACGGCCGCAGAGCAGTTCGGCTGCCGCTGGGGTCCGCATGACATTCAATGCACCTATCCATCGCCTGTGTTAGTTGAATCCACCCTGTCCGCAATCAGCCATGACATCGAGCAACCTCACGCGTGTATCGGACACTACGCCGCACGTCCTTGTCATTGCCTCGGGCAAAATGCGCGTTCAATAGGTATGCCACATCGGCGCAACCGTCGAAGCGACGGAGGCGCGGCCATGTACAGCCGTGGCGTGCTCGTTCATTGCCCTTGCCGATTGAGTGCGGCAGTTTCCGTTCTTGCTGCTGAAATCCCGCGTGGTGACGGAGTGTTTACAAAGCGGGCACTTGAACACAGAAAAGCCGTTCATCGCCTTGATGGTGTAATGTCTCACTTCTTCAATTGTATTCGCTTAACCCGGGATCAGTCCGAACGAAAGTTACCTCACATTACGAGATGGCAATCCAACGTTAACAAGCGCCAGGCGCACGGCCCTGCTCTTGTGCCTGGCAGCTATTCGATTAAATACGTCTTAGATTTGTCGACGTGGCTGAATATTCAGATGAGGAAGAAGAGGCACGGTAAAGCAGATCACCTCGTCTCCGTTATGGCGAAAGGGCGAAGACTGCACCCGAATTGCTCGTACCTCCTTGGTAAGTTGTGCCGAAGAATCTGCCCTTGACGAGGATTAGACCTCCGTAGGGCTCGCTACCGTCGCCAGATGTGCTGCCGGCAAATGCATGAAGGTCGATTTCGGTCCAAGCTCCGCCCGACACAGTTGGCGGGCTTACTTTGAATACTGTCCCATTGTTGCTGGTGCGCTTATTGTTCAAACCGCCTTGGACAGCGGTGCCATAGAGGTTGCCTGATTTATCGCGAATCAGCGCGTCAACGGGCAAAGAGCCGTCGTGACCGCCGGTGAAACGGTAGAGGGTAGTTTCCTGCCATGAATCGCCTGCTGCCGGCGGCGATAGCTCAAAGACCACCCCGCAGCCCTCCTGGCAATTCGAGCTTCCACCTCCCCTGGCAGTTACACCGTAGGCATTTCCTGCACTATCAAAGATCAACGCACTGGCGGGCTGGTAACCTTCGGCTCCGGTGAAGTTGTACAGAATGTTCTCAGTCCAGGTACCGTTCTCGGAAACCAACTGAAAGACGGTGCCGTCGTCGTTCGTTCCGCCGTTCCCAGTTGTGCCGTAAAGGACGCCATTCTGGAATGTCAGGCCGTTCGGAATCTGCCCATCGGTTGAGAGAGCTCCGAAGGCGTGGAGGACGCTTTCTGTCCACGTTCCGCCGGGCGCTGCGGGGGGCGTCAACTGAAAAACCGTCCCGCATCCAGCGAAGCCGCTACCCGGATTGCAGAAGGAGGCGTCTCCTCCTAACAGGGTGCTCCCGTAGAGGTTGCCAGCTTCATCGAAGACGAGTTGGCCGACGGGCATACTTCCCTGGACGAGATTGAAGAAAAACAGTACGGTTTCGGTCCAGGCGCCGCCTGCCTGGCTGGGCGGGCTGAGCTCGAAGACTGTACCGTAGCTGTTGGAGCCGCCACCGGCAAGCGTCGTACCGTAGAGATTGCCCAGCTTGTCGAAGGTCAGTGGGCTCATGGGTCCCTGACCGTCTGTGTAGCCACCCTGGAAGCTGTAAAGCACGGTTTCGGTCCATGTGCCACCTTTTATCGCCGGCGGGCTCAATTCAAAAACCGTTCCACAGCTGCAGGCAGGGTAAGTGCCGCCCGTCGTGGTTGTACCGTAGAGATTGCCTGCTTTATCGGCTACCAAACCACCGTTTGGATTCAGGCCGCCGGCAGCGCTGACGAAGCTGTGGAGGACCTGCTCCGCGAACGCGTTAACCGCGAACAGCACAGCTAATAGGAGAACCATTGATCGGCTTGAGGTGAGTAAGAACTTCTTCGCTGGCATTGTCGGCATCTCCTCGGATGGCGGAGAACGAACCACGCGAATCTAGCCCGAGACAGTCATAGCTTCAACGAAACTTGGCCGAACGGATATTGCAATTCGTCACCGATCTTAACGGAGCCATGGTAGGCCAAGGCAAGCGCGAAAGCCAATGGATTCGGCGTCAGTGTAAAGTTCTCGCTGAAATCGGCGCTCAGGCTTTTTGACCACGCCTACGATGATCAAACTGAAGGTCAACGGCTGATTGCTGACAGCGTTCTCTGTTATAGTTCGGTCAAGCCAGTGCGCCGCCCACGACGCCCGGCCCTCCGAATCGCATGCAACTCACCTCGCCCACGGAGTTTGCCAAGGAGAAGGTCCAGTCGGTTCAGGATTACACTTTGCTGGCCGCGCAGTCGATCGGCAATCTGTTTCGTAAGCCGCTGTATTTTGCGGACATGGTGCAGCAGGCTGACCTGATTGGCGTGGGGTCGCTGCCCATCGTGGTGCTGACCGGTTTTTTCACCGGCGGCGTACTCGCGCTGCAAACTGCCAACACACTGCAGCGCTTCGGTTCCATCACCCTGATCGGCGAGCTGGTTTCGACTTCCATGATCCGCGAACTGGGGCCGGTGCTTACCGGGCTGATGGTCGCGGGACGCAATTCTTCGGGCATGGCCAGCGAACTCGGTTCGATGGTGGTGACCGAGCAGATTGACGCCATGCGCGCGCTCGGCACCGACCCCATGAAGAAGCTGGTGACGCCGCGCGTGACCGCGACCGTGTTTATGCTGTTCTTTCTCAGCATTATTTCCGATCTGGTGGGACTGGCCGGCGGGCTGATGGTGGCCAAACTCTTCCTCGCGCTCGACGCGCGCCAGTACTGGGCGAATGCCTGGCAGACGCTGGTGTTTCAGGACATTTTCATGGGATTGCTCAAGCCGGTGCTGTTCGGTTTCATCATCGCGACCATCGGCTGTTACTACGGCATGACTGCGCGCGGAGGGACGCAAGGCGTGGGGCGCGCGACGACACAGGCGGTAGTGGCTGCGTCGGTGTTAATCCTGGTCACGGATTTCTTTGTTACCAAGCTGTTGATTTCTGTGCTGTCGTTCAAGTAACACGAGCACATCGAAATGTCTGCGCCCACTCTGCCGATCGATCAGGCTGCTTCTGTTGCGGAGCCGCGGTCTGGGTCCGCGATCATATTCGAAGATGTGTATCTGGCGTTTGAGGACAATCATGTTCTGCGCG
>JBEKWZ010000043.1:0-10280 GCA_049512555.1 Candidatus Sulfotelmatobacter sp.
CGAATCATTCCTGGTGGCTCGACGACAACATTCTATGGGATTCGCTAGCCGCCAAGCAGCCGGGGCAGACCATGCTGATTCAGGAAACCGGACTGCAGCGCCAGTTGAACCTCGACGAAATCGCCCGCCGCACGCCGGAGAGCGAAGCGGCTCTCCTGGAACGAAAAATCGCCACGTCGTTCATTCAGGGTTCCGGTGCCATCGAATGGTTGTGGAACACGAATTCCTACATGACGGAGAGCAACGAAACTCCGATCGGCGCCGTTCGCACCGACTACACCGAGAAGCCGGAGGCCACGCTTCTGCGGGCCTTCGCACAATTCGCGCCGTCGCTGCATGAGCATCTCCGGGATCCGCAACTTCCTTCGATCGCAATCGTCACATCGCAAGCCGCACAATACTCGGCGCTCGCGGACTTCCAGTTGGCAGCCCAGCAGCGCGCGGTTCGCGCCTTGGCGTACGATGCGCAACTGCCCGCTTACGTGATCGCAGAAAATCAGATTGAGAAGTTAGGCTCGCCCAAACTAGCCATCCTGCCCTCTCCAGAGGCGCTGAGCGAAGCGGCATGGCAAGCGCTGTTGAAGTATGTTGACGCCGGGGGCAACCTGCTGGTCACCGGCCCGGTCGATCGCGACCAGCATTGGCAGATCGTGCATCGAGCCGCGGACGTTGGACTTCCCGCCCGTGTCGAACCGCTCACGTATCACAGTGCGACGGTTCGTCTGCGAGATCGCTCGCTCTCGCTCGCTTTCGGTCAACAGCAACAGAACTGGCTGGATTCTCTCCGCTTTGACGACGGGTCCACTTTCAAAGAAATTCCTCGCGGCAAGGGAGTCATATTCTGGGCGGCCTATCCCGTGGAACTCGCCGACAACGCGCAAGCGACTGCAGAACTGTACACGTCTGTCGCGACTCGGCTGAACATCTCTCCCATGTTCAGCATGCAATCGCCGCTGCCGCCGGGCGTGTTGGTGTTCCCCACCGTGCTGGCGGACTCCGTGTTGTACGTCTTCGTCTCGGACTCGGCTCACGACGCGGCTATCAACCTACGCGATCAGGCCACCGGAGTTCCACTGGCATTTTCTCTGCCCGCGGAACACGCGGCGATTGCCGTGGTTGGAAAAAAAGAAAAGAAAATCGTCGCCAAATACGGGTTCTAGGATTTAGATAGCGCGATCGTAGAGACGTAGCTCGCTACGTCTCTGCTTGCAGCATCGATTAAATCTGGGCCACGGCTCTGTGCTCTGTTAACTGCTGCGACAGAAAGTTCAAGTACTCTTCCATGCCCTCGCCGGTCTTCGCCGAAAGGCGAAAAATCTGCATTCCGGGCCGCACCGACTGAATGCTCGTCCGCGCCGCATTCCAGTCAAACTCAACCACGCCTGCCAATTCGTTCTTGGTCACGACCGCGACGTCGGCGCTGTTGAAAATCGTCGGATACTTCAGCGGCTTGTCTTCTCCCTCGGTCACCGACATCAACACCAGACGAAGATTCTCCCCGAGATCATACGAAGAAGGGCAAACCAGATTGCCTACATTTTCGATAAAAAGAAAATCCAGTTGATGCAGGTCCCAGTCCTGCAGCGCATTCTGCACCATCGCCGCCTCCAGGTGGCACAGAGTTCCGGTTGTGATCTGCTTCACCGGCGCCTTGCTGCGCGCCAAACGCACGGCGTCGTTTTCAGTCGCGAGATCTCCCACCAGCGCGGCCACCCGATAGCGAGGCTGCAACCGCGTGAGCGTCTTCTCCAGGAAAGTCGTCTTCCCCGAACCAGGACTCGAAACCAGGCTCACGACAAAGACTCCAGCCGCTCGGAATTGCTCGCGCAGGGATCGCGCAATCACATCGTTCTGCTTCAGCACATTTCTGCGGACTTCGACCAGACGAGGCTCACTCACTCCGTTACCTCCGATTTCTCCCCTTCACGTTCCGGCAACTCGTCTTCTTGTACTTCGAGGGCAAACACCTCAAGTTCCTTGCCCTGGCGCACATCCATCGTTGGCATGCTGCATTCCGGACACTGAAACAGTTGCACCGACGGCAGTGTCCGAACTCCCTGACACTGTGGGCAAAACACGATGACGGGGACGTCTTCCACGATCAGTTGCGATCCCTGCAGCGGAGTATCCTGGCACGCGACTTCGTAAGAAAACATGAGCGCATCTTTCACCACGCCCGAAAGCGCGCCCAGCCTGAGATGCACCGCGGTGACCTGTACGCCGCGACGCTGTGCCTCCTCGAGAGCGGCGTCTACTATTCCCATCGCAATCGAGAGTTCGTGCATCGTGTCACCGTGCGTATTCTATACCGGATTTGCGAGCGAAGAATTCTCAGTGGAGAGTAAGCGCGTCGTTCACTTCACAAGCTGGCCAATGAAAACTCCGTAGGGCTCGAGGGTCACAACATCTCCGTTGGCGGAGGACTTGCCGGTCGCTACCAGGCTCTTGGCCGAAGTGAAGCCGCCCTTGCTCAGGTCAAAGCTCACCTTCTGCCCCGCACCAGACATGTTTAAAGCCACCAGCACCGTCTGATCTTTATAGACTCGCAAGTAGGAAAGCACGTTCTGGTCGTTCTGATTCTGTGGAACGTAGGCTCCGTCCAAAAGCGCCCGATTCGTGTGCCGTAGCTTGAGCACCTTTTTGTAAAAGTTGAGCACCGAGTCTGGATCTTTGGATTCGTCGGCAACATTGTGTGTCTTGAACGTCGGAGGCACGGGAAGCCACGGCGCGACCTTCGAGAAACCTGCATTCTCACTCTCATCCCACTGCATGGGTGTGCGCTCGCCGTCGCGTCCCTTTTCCTTGGGCCAGCCGGTGCGACCGATCGGATCTTTCACGTCCTCTTTGCGTGTGGGCGGCGTCGTCTTCATGCCGATTTCTTCGCCGTAGTACATGATCGGGGTTCCGCGCAGGGTCAGATACAGCCCGGCCATGAGCTTCGCGATTTGATCGTTATGTTCGCCGTCGCCATAGCGGTCGTAGGAGCGGACGATGTCGTGATTGCTGATCACGAACGTGGGCCAGCCGGAAGCGGAATCGACGGCGGCAATCTGCTTGCGGAAATCGGCGGGCGAGAGCTTGTTGACCGTGGTGAAAAGAAAATCCATCGGCAACTGCAACTCGTTGTTGCCTTCGCCGTAGTATTTGTTCAGTTCCGCAATGTCGGCCGTCCAGGTTTCGCCGATCAGCACTCCGTTATTTTCGTCCGCGACTTTGCGCAGCTCGCGCAATACATCATGCACCTCTGGCAATTTCGAGTTGTATTTGTATTCCTCGACGGGATCGCCGAATGCGTTCTTGCCGGGCAGCACCGGATCGTCGTGCAGGTTGGGATCTTCGAACAACGTGTCAACGGCATCCAGGCGAAACCCTGAAACGCCGCGCTTGTACCAAAATCGTGTGACATCAAACATCGCGCCCTTCACGGCTGGATTGCGCCAGTTCAGGTCGGGCTGCTGCGGGTAGAAGAAGTGGTAGTAGTACTGATTCGTCGCTGCGTCGAGCGTCCACGCGGAACCGCCGAAAATGGAAGTCCAATTATTAGGAGGCTGCCCTGGCCCTTTGCCGTCGCGCCAAATGTACCAATCGCGATGTTCCGAGGTTCGAGAAGACTTCGAATCGAGAAACCATTTGTGTTGGTCGGAAGAGTGATTCACGACGAAATCGAGAATGACGTGAATCCCCTCTCTCTTGGCTTCGCCGGCCATCATATCGAAATCCGTCAGCGATCCATACATCGGATCGATGCTTTCGTAGTCGGAAACGTCATAGCCGAAATCGACTTGCGGCGACGGAAAACAGGGCGTAAGCCAGACTGCGTCGACGCCGAGATCCTTGAGGTAGTCGAGCTTCGAGGTGATGCCCTTGAGGTCGCCGATTCCGTCGTTGTTGCTGTCGGCAAAGCTGCGGGGATAAATTTCGTAAAACACCGCATGCTGCCACCATTGATGGCCTTCCGCGTCGACACTCTTGCCGGCTGCGGATTTGCTGGACGCGGCTTTGTGCGCAGTTGGCTTGCCCGCTGTCTGAGCGGTCGCGATTAACGTCGACAGAAACAGGAACGCAAGAACCAGAATCCAGGCACACTTACGTTGCATAAAAGGACGACTCCTCGACGAGCGTAAAGTTGCGGCTTGCCCGAGTGTAAACCTTTTTGGGCTCGACCCGCACACGGGAAAGAGCATCCACTGTTTCCTCAGCGGCGTCCGAAGTGAAGCACGATTTTCTGTTGTAAGTATGAATCCGCTCCCTGCGGCATCTGGATTTCCAACTTCCCGGGTTTGCTGAGAACTGCCCCTTCTACGGAAGAAATCTGGCTGGGGTTCCAAACACTCAGTTCGTAGCGGCTCCCTGCCAGCCCCGAAATCTGCAACGACAGTTCGGTCTTCGACGCATTCCAGGATTCAGAAAGGACGCGGAGTCCGCGGCTCGCGCTGCCCAGAGGCGGCAGGTCATTGGTCAACGCCAGTCCGAAATCATTCTTCACGCGAATGACCAGATTGCTCGGGCCTTCGGCAACAGGAAATCGCACCAGCACATGTTGATCATTGCCGTTCGATTGCAGCTTATAGGGCAAGGCTCGTCCGTTCATTTCGACCTTGACCACTTGCGTGCGCAGGCTGAAGGATGGCGAAAATTCGATCCAACAATCGCCCGTTCCGGCGCGCTTGGTTTCAAGCGCTACGCTGTCGGAGGTCTTGCTATATTGGAAGTCCACGTCGATTCCCGCCACTCGGACATTTCGAATCGCGAACGAAGTCCAGTCCGCGGGGACATGCGGAGCCAGCGTGATCTGGCGCCGTTCCGCGTCGGTCTGCAAGCCAAACATGCCGCGTAAAATCGGACTCACCACCATGGCCGACGACCAGATCTGGTGCGGCGAGCTGCTGGAAAACGACTGGTAGTAATCTCCGGACAGAACTTCGGTGAAATGCCCGAGCGCACCATCGGCGTAGAGCAGCGCGTTGGCCCGCAAGTTGGCGTAGGCGGGAAAGGCGCGGTGATAACGGTATTCACCGACGGAAGCCCATCCAGTAAATAACGGCCAGACCGAGCCGAAGTGATAGCCAGAGCCGTCATAGACTTTGGATTGCCGCGAGATAATGCGCATGCCCCAATCGCTCTGATGATCTTCCGCAGCGAGTTGCGTAATGGTCTGGTTCGCTTGCGCGGCATCTTGCAGACCAAACCACATGGGAACGGTTGCCAGCACGCTCACCTCATTCTCGCGCTGGTTGTCTTGTTTTAAGGCGAATGCATAACTATTCATCTCCGGCGACCAGAAGGCTTGATCAAGCGCAGCCTGGCTGCGATCGAACTCGGGGGCGATTTGCTTGCTGATGTCGTCCTTCCCTGTTAGGCGAGCCAGATTGGAGAGCGACTGCACGGCCGCGACGCCGAGTCCGGCCTGGTAGTACTCGTTCTTAACCGGAAGCAGCGGTCCCCCTTCCACCCAACCATGTCCAGTGCCTGCGTTCTGCGCGAGGCCCTGGGCATCGTATGTAGAGCGCAGGAACTGGTAAGCCCGCCAGATGTTGTCCCATTTGTCGCGCGCAAAGCCCACATCCCCGCTCTGAGATGCATAATCATTCATCGCGATGATGAACAGCGGCGTCGCGTCGGCGGAAACATAGGGGTAGGGATAATCCTTGAACCACGGCACCAGACTCGCACTCTGCGAGATTTCATGCGGGACCTTGCCGTCGGCGCGCTGATATTTGCTGATGAAATCGAGTGCGGTGCGAGTCGTGGAATAATCTCCGTCGGCATTCAGGGCGAACGAGGTCCACAAAGAATCCCGCCCAAAGAACCACGCGAAGCCAGGACGCTGATCGGGACCGGAAGTTCGATATCCCGCAACCAGCCCCGTGCCCAGGTACGGATTGTTTACTAAACCTTGAATCGTGCTGATGCGCGCCCAGTCGTAAGCCTGCTGCAGAGCGGCGTCCGGCAGTTCGAGGCTCACAGTTTTTTCGAGATAAGCCCGATAATAATCCGCCGACTCACGGATCGAGTCTGCATAAGAAGTCAGCAGGCGTTGATAGGTTTTCGTTGCTTCGGCGAGGCCTGCGCCTGAAGCCGCAAGCACGAGCACCTTGGTTTCCTTTCCCTTGGGCGTTGCGCCCAGGCGGAAGGAGTTTTCGTTCGTCGACGAATAGTTCGTCTCATAGGCGACCCGCGCGTCTCTGGCTGCGAGCGATCCAAACAAAGCGGAAAACCTTCCCGCTTCGTCTCCGAACACGAACGCATGTTGCTTTTCATCCCAGTCGGCAAACGTTCCGCCCAGCGCCGCAGGCCACTCCAACTGAAAGTCCGCGGTGAACGAGGCTTCCACCTCCAGCGGCTGCTCGGTCTCAATGTCCAGCAGAATCACGGCGCCGGCCTCATTGACCGGAACGCACAAGGTTTCGCGCACGCGAAAGGAATCGCCGGCGTAGACGATCGACGCCGAGTCGGGACGCACCGTCAGCGTGCGCGCCAGAGTCTCGGCGGGAAGAGCGCGATCGCCGACGTGGAAGGTCAGGTGAAAATCACGAAAGACTTTCAGCGGATAAACCCAGGCTTCGAATCGTCCCGCCTCGTTGCCGAACAGTCCCGCTCGACTGCCGACGACGGGAAGGAACTCCCATGTGCGGATGGTTCGCGATAACTCTGGCGACGGCGTGGGCGTTGGAGAGGCTTGCTGCGCGGTAGAAGTTGCGGCCAACAGAATCCAGATCGCCGACAGAGAAATGCAAAGTACGACGCTCGAAGTCCAAGCACAACGAAGATACGGTTTCACTGCGGGCGTCATCTCGAAATAGGATTTAGCCCGGCTGGCTTGCAAAGTCGCGGTTCCCTGCATATAAGAAGTAGGGGCGAATTCTAGCACGACCCGAGTGGCCAGGTAGCGAGCTCTTGTTTTCTTCACGCCGCGTTTTTCTGAAATCTCTCAGCCGTTCGGCGCTTGTGCTCTCGCTCGAAAGCGTGCTGGCGATGGCTCGTCCGCGCCGGATGCAAGCGGGCGCTGCAGGGCAGAATGCTGCGCCGCCGAAGGGAGCACCTCAGGTTGAGAACGACGATCTAGGCGTCAGCTTTCTCAACGTCGCACGAGAGTCCGGCCTGAATGCGAAAACCATTTTCGGCGGCGAGCACAAAAACAAGTATCTACTGGAAACCACCGGATGCGGCGTCGCCTTTTACGATTACGACAACGATGGCTGGCTCGACATTTTTCTGGTGAACGGATCGCGACTCGAGGGCTTTCCCGCAGGCACTGAACCAACCTCGCATCTGTTTCGGAATAATCGCGATGGCACTTTCACCGACGTCACCGCGAAGGCCGGAGTTGCCCATTCAGGATGGGGTCAGGGCGTCTGCGTCGGCGACTATGATAATGACGGCTGGGACGATCTGTTCATCACCTACTTCGGCAAGGACGTTCTCTATCACAACAACGGCGACGGCACTTTCACCGACGTGAGCCAGAAGGCCGGCGTGGCGGGCAAGGGCACGCGATGGAATACTGGTTGCGCCTTTGTCGACTACGATCGCGACGGGCGGCTCGATCTATTCGTCGCCAACTACATTGATCTCGACCTGGCGACGGCGCCCGTCCCAGAATCCGGTCCGTGCCTCTACAAGAGTGTGATGGTCGCCTGCGGACCGCCAGGTCTCGAGGGCGGCAAGAATATCCTTTACCACAACAATGGCGATGGAACCTTTACCGACGTTTCCGATTCGTCGGGAATTCTCAACACGGACAGTACCTACGCCCTGGGTGTGCTCACCGCTGACTTCGACAACGACGGCTGGCCCGATATTTATGTCGCCAACGATTCCGCCCCTGCCGTGCTTTATCAGAATAAAAAGAACGGCAAGTTTCAAGACATCGCCATTGAGGCCGGGTGTGCCCTGAGTGTGAATGGAAAGACGCAGGCCGGCATGGGCGTCTCCGCCGCGGATTATGACATGGACGGCAACCTCGACATAGTCAAAACTAATTTCGCCGGGGATACGCCTTCGCTTTACCGCAATCAAGGCGGCGGCAATTTTGAGGACGCCACTTTCTCAGCCGGTCTGGGCGCGCACACGCAATACCTGGGATGGGGCTGCGGTTTTTTCGACATGGACAACGATGGCTGGCCCGACATTCTGCTCTGCAACGGTCACGTCTACCCGGAAGTTGACCAACTGCAGCTGAACGCCGGCGCCGGTTATGCCCAGCGCAAACTCCTGTATCACAACCTGCACAACGGCCGGTTCGCAGACGTTTCGCTGCAGGCCGGGCCGGGCATCTCGGAGCCGAGCAAGTCGCGGGGTGCGGCTTTCGGCGATTTCGATAATGACGGCGACATCGATGTTGTCGTGAATACGGTCAACGACTACCCGCAGCTGCTGCGCTGTGACACGGCGCTCGCCAACAACTGGATCAAGATTCGCACCGTCGGAACGAAATCCAACCGCAGTGGAATCGGCGCGCGGCTGGTGTGCGTGACTCATCCACTGGGCGAAGCTAAGCCGCATCAGCAGATTGACGAGGTTCGCAGCGGCGGCGGTTACTTCTCGCAGAATGATCTGCGGGTTCACTTCGGACTGGGGAAGGCGGAAAAGGTCGAGTCGCTGGAAATTCACTGGCCCAGCGGGCAGATCGATGGGTTGAAAGACATCAAGGTGAATCAGTTGATTGTAGTGAAGGAAGGCGTAGGAATCATCCGCACGATGCAGTTCGCGAACACTTCCAAGGCTGGGGGCAAGTAGCGCTCCGCTCCCGGTCAGGCGTGACGGATCATGCCGAGAGTAGTCATCGAAGTTGGCAACACTACCCGTACAAATCTTTTTACCTTCATGGCGCAGACCAGTATTTGTTAAAGCCGTCATAGTCTGACGGCAAGAATGCAAGAATGGTTCTTCTCAGTTCCAACATATCGACCGAGCCTTGTTTTCGATATAGCACTTTGCCATCAGGAGCAATCAAGACGGTAAACGGCACGGCTGATTCCCACGTCGGGTCAAACGCGGCCTGCAACGCGGCGGTATCGTCGGACGAAAAAAGCAGATTGCGGCTGGTAGCATGCATCTTCTCAAGCACACGCAATACGGAGTTCTTCTCGTCGGGCATGTTGGCCGCCACCGTCACTAATTCCAGATCGCGTACACCATACATTCGGAACGTGTCCTCGAAATCCGGGAATTCGTGAATGCACGAGCCGCACCACGTAGCCCAGAAACTGATGAGTAGAGTCTTCTTCGTCGGATTGGTTCGCAACGCCTTCAAGTCCGCAGCTGAAGCCATCTCAACCTGGACGGGCTGAGATTCGATTTTCCCCAGCGCCGCGAGGCGCGACGCCTGCTTCTCTTTCCACTTGGTCGAACATCCGAATACGCCGGTGTGTTTCACAGCAACTTCTCGATGAGCCAGGAGCGCATCAATGGCATCGCGCACTTCGCGGGCCTTCACCAGTTCGATGCGATAACTATTGTCCATGCGGCCTTCATAGCGCAGACGGCGATCGCGATCGAAAACAAATGCGTGCGGCGTGGCCTGTGGACCGTAGGCGTCAGTTACCGACTGCGTTTCGCCATCGTAAAGGTATGGGTAAGTCAGATGCTTGTACTCGGCCCGGATCTTCATCTCCTCCAAACTGTCGCTGATGTCGGAGGAGTCCAGTTCATCGATCCTGATGGCCTGCGGATCATTTGGCTGAATCGCAACCACCGCGACACCGAGGTCCTTGTAGTCCGCCGCAAGCTGCGTAATGCGCCGTTCATACATTTGGGCAATCGGGCAATGGTTGCACGTGAAGACCACCACAAGAATCTGGCTGGATGAGTAGTCGGCGAGCTTATGGATGGTCCCGTCGACGCCCGGGAGTTCAAAGTTTGGTGCTGGTGAGCCGAGTGCGAGGATCGGGTGGGGGCTCTCCTGTGCCGCGGCGCTGGCCGCAAGCACGCATAGCACGAGGACTCTCCACATGATATTTTCTCCGGTAGGTAATTATTCCACATGTTTTCTCAAAATCTCCACGCGAGTGCGAAATACCGGAAAATCAAGAGTGGCAGCCCCACTCGTTTCGAAGCCGGGAGATCCGGTTGAAAAAGAAAAACGGCAGGGCCGACCCCCTGCCGTTCTCGCAAATATTTCAGGCTTGCAGACTATTTCTTGTTGACTGACTTCTTGAGTTCGGCTCCAGGACTAAACTTCGCAACTTTGCGGGCAGCGATCTTGATAGTGGCGCCGGTTTGCGGGTTGCGCCCGTTCCGTGCTTTTCTCTGCGACACCGAGAAGGTGCCGAAGCCTA